>JAAOZN010000057.1 GCA_011605775.1 Nitrososphaerota archaeon
ATCAACTCTTCTACCTAGTGTTGAGGTCATGAACTCTGTTGAAAACTTCTCCTCTAAACTTTCGTTTAAAGTGGGTGCTGGGGAGAAGCCGCCTTTATCCAAGATCGAACTAGCCTATTACCCTCCTCTGCTCAAGGTGGAGAGGGTTGTTGACAAGGGGGTTATCGAAGCTGCTTCTGGAATGGATACGGTCGAGGTTACGCTTAGGTTAGAGAATGTAGCCCCAGCGAATAGCTTGGCAGCAGAGGATTTGACTGTAAACGAAGATTGGTGGCGGGGTAAGTTTGAACTCGTCAGCGGTAATACCTCTAAAAAAGTTGTGACGCTAAAGCCTGGGGAGAAGGTTGAAATCCCATATGTGCTCAGATTAACTGAGCAGATACCATCAGATCTTTATGTGGCTGGGGTAAGTACGCCCATAACCTACACCTATAGGCTCGGTGACAAGATCTTTAGCGGCAGAGCATATCCAAATGATGTAAGGCTGCTCTTGAATAAGCCTAGACCAACGCTTCTTGTAACCGCTGAGCCAAAAGAGCCTAACCCGATCGAGGCTGCTAACAGATTGGCGGTTAAAATCACGAATGTAGGGACAAGGAGCGCATTTAACGTAACCGTTACTATGGCTGGCAGTAAAGTCGCGTCTAAGCCTGTTCTAGAGAAGGCTGAAAGCTGGGGAGTTGAGGTTCCAGTTAAGCCCGGAACCCTAACTCAACCGCTTCAGCAAGCTAGGGTTTCTGTAAAGTGGGTTGATGAAGAAGGGGAGAAGGTGGTTTCTGCGAACACTCTCACCATCAGGTTCAGCCGCTCCACTTCGGGTGCACCTAAGCTCAGCTTAAGTCAAACGGTGGAGGCTTCTCAGAAAAGAGATGGTTTGGCTGTGAAGGGGGTTGTGAAAGCTTCGGTAGCCTATGCGAACAGAACCTTGATCAAGCTTTCATCGCAGATACCGGAAGGCTTCGAACTCGAAGGAGGTAACTTTACACTCAGCGGGAAGCGTATGGAGGTGTCTTCGGTATTCGATGGAGCGGCTGAGCGGGTCTTTAGCTATATGTTGAGGTCGAACAGGTCTCTCAGCTTCGTCCAACCACCGTTCTTGGCTGAGGTCGAGTGGAGCGGCTTCACTCTCAGGGTTGCGTCAAACTCATACGCCTACGCTGGTGGGCTTAAAGTTACCCAAGAGATTTCAAAGCCCTCAGCATTCAGAGGTTCGACATCAGATGCTAAGGTTTCGATAGTCAACCTAGGCCCGTTCCCTGTCTACGATCTTAAAGTGAGGTCTTTAAATTACTCTTATGTTGCTGCACAGCGTTCAGAGAGAGGTGTTGACGTTTTTGAGGTCGGTCAGACTGTTACACTTGATTTCAACATTCGATACTTGAATGCTGGCACCTATCAATATGCTCCTGTCGTTAGTGACTTCGTTTTTTCAGCACAGAACCAAACCCTGGATGTGCAGCCGATCTCTGTGCGTGTGGAGAACCCTATCAAACTAGCTTTAATCCCACCTAGCTCGCTTGTTGAGAAGCAAGAGGCTACCCTCACATTTACCATCTCCAACCCGTCCTCGCTCTCAGTGTATGATGTGGAGGCAGAGGTTAGGTTGAGTGGCGCTGAGACACCAGATACACCTATCGTGATAAGGGTTGCTGAGATCAAATCTGGGCAGACCTTTAACAAGACGGTTCAGATCATACCGTCTTCGGTGCTACTCCTAAAGATCGCTTCCAAAGTCAACTTTATCTTTGAAGGCGAGGTTCTTGAGGGCGAGGCTTTTGAGACACAGTTAGCGGTCGCTGAGAACTTGCAGATGAGATACGCTCTACCAGTCGCTATAGGTGTGGTAGCCATAGTACTCACCGCCTATCTTTCACGCCAAAAAGTCGTGAAAGAGCCTCAAGTGGATGAGCAGAGGAAGAAAGCTGTTGACGTATGAAGATGTTATCGTTGAGGCGCTTGAGCGTGCTAAAAGAAGGTTCGCTGAAATTAGGGTAAGTGGCGAAGCGGCCAAAGTTGTTGGGAGAGGTGCGTCTGGAGATAAGACGCTTCTGCTCGATAAGGCTCTTGAAGACGAAATACTAACGCTTTTGAACGAGCGGCTAGAGAGCTGCTTCATAATCTCAGAAGAAGCTGGTTTTGTTGGAGACCCCTCTTCCGAGCTAACGGCGCTCGTCGATCCTGTTGATGGTAGTACAAATGCTGGGCGTGGGATACCTTTCTTTTCGGCGAGTGTTGCAATAGCAAGTGGTAGAAGATTTTCTGATATAGTAGCTGCTGGCACCATAGATCTGGTGAATGGTGAAATCATAGTGGCATCGAAGGGTAGGGGGTGTAAGGCTGATGGTAAAGAGGCACAACCATCGAAGATAGATGATTTGGGCGCAGCTGTTATCTCGCTTAGCCTAAGAGTTAAGGGGCAGTATAGGAATGAGCCACACCTGTTAGTCAACCTCATAAACAATATAAAACATCCGCGCATCCTCGGCACAGCAGCCCTAGAGACGGCGTATGTTGCTGTGGGTAAGGTGGATGGCTTCATAGAACCTTATCCTAGGCTAAGGACCTATGACTGCTTGCCCTCACTATTCTTGGTCAAGGAGGCTAAAGGTGTGTTCAAACTGCTCAACGCGGCAGAAGACATCGACCTAAGAAGTAATGTGACGCTGGGCTATGTTGCGGCTGGCTGCCAAGCTCTCTTGGTTAAGATTTTGAAGCTAATGGTTTAAAAGGCTAATTAATGGGCTGGTTTAAGGGTATATTTGGTCTTGCTGGAGGAAAGGTCTGCTGGCGCAATAGTTGTACACAGATCTGATAGCATGATAGAGTACCTTATTCTACACTACCCAGCTGGGCACTGGGACTTTCCGAAAGGTAATGTTGAGAAGGGTGAGAGCGAGCTAGATGCTGCTATCCGAGAGATCGGCGAGGAAACAGGTTTAACCGATCTGAAATTCATCAACGGCTTCAAGAAGATGATACAGTATTACTATAGGAAAGGGGATCAGCTGGTGAAGAAGACCGTAACCTTCTACTTAGCGGAGAGTAAGACAAAAGATGTTAAGATATCCTTTGAGCACCAAGGGTATGTGTGGCTCCCCATAGATGAAGCCTTGGCGAAGGTAACCTATCAAAACGCGAGAAACGTCTTAAAAGAGGCTCATCAATTCCTAACGGAAACAAATCAGTGAAATCAGCGCGCTACCCAACTCCACTCCCTTAATCTCCTAGCTTCGGCGACGCGGTCTGATGAGTCGATTATGGATCTACCCACTATCAGATAATCGGCACCAGCGTTGAGCGCCTCTAACGCTGAGCCACCCTGCACACCTACACCCGGTGAAAATATGGGTAACGTGTTCTTTATTAAAGCGGCTACTTCTTTTATTATGCTCGGTCTGGTGGCGCCTACGATGATCCCGTCAGCACCCCATTTCAAAGCCCTTTCAGCGAAGAGCCTATAGAGCGGCTTCACCAAGCCTGATCTCAACGTGATCTTTAGCCCGTAGCCTTCTGAGGCGCCTTTGTGGCTCATGTAGGTGAGGAAGATCACACCCATGCCTCTTCTATGCGCCTCCTCTATAGTAGGCTGTAGAGCCTCTCGGTAGCCCACTATCGGATTCGCTATGAATGCATCAAACCCGGCTTCGTAAAGTAGCTTCACAACCTTTAAGTTGGTGGAGGAGATGTCGTTAAGCTTAAGGTCTGCTATCGTCTGCAGTCCCTTACGATGAGCAGCATCAACAACACGCCTAAGATCCGTTAGGGCCAAAGGTAAAAGGAGATGGTAGTTAATCTTCACAGCAGCCAACTCACAACCAATCTGCTCGACAAGATCTAACGCCGACTCTAACAAGCCCTCTTCTACGTTGAGGTCCAACGCAAGCACAAGCCGACTCTTATGGGATTCAGAAGAGTCTTCTAAACGTTCTCTAAACGAAGTGGTTAAAGGGACACCAGCGGATGTGAAGCCTTTAACTTAATAACTTTGACGTAAACATAGCCGTGTTCCTCCAACCTATCCGTGTAAGATAACTCAGATGAGTTTGTCGAGTATCTTATGAAGCGCCCGCTAGGTTCCTTATCTAACCAGCAGTAGAAGAAGAGAGAGGTCTCATCAAATTCATCTAAGCGGGTGAAGACGCCAGCAACCCACTCCCCATCTACTCTATATGCGAAGATAGGTAGAGGTGATTCTTCGAAGAGCATCCTGTATGCTGCAACTTTAGCTAAGCTGACCAGATCCGCTACCTGTATAGAGGGAATCTTTTCGAGCTTCCTCCCCTCATTTTGCTCAAAATCCTTAGATAACTTATGCACAGAAACGATGGGGGTGTAGATGATGAATGAAGGGGTGTTAGAGATGCGTACCTCCTCTAGGCCAGCTGAGTTACGATATTCAAGAAAGTGACCAGACTTATCTGAAGAGGCGTAGTAAAATACTGGGCTGTTAAAGTATGTATCCACGTGAACCGCTAACCTTAACCCCACTTTAGATGGGAAGGAGAAGACGAGCATAGGTACGCGTTCGAGTGCGCAGGATAATCTACCCAACTCCTTTAAGTCGAGGAGCTCCACGAATATAGGTGCGCCCAGCTTCTTATGCACGCCCATCACCCTAAACTTCATCCCCGTGTTAAATAGGTTTTTACCTAACCTCTTCACCAACCCACTCTTAGGATGGTAAAGAGGATTAAAGTTGGGTGCTGCGGTTTAGCCGGGCTATCCCTCCTAGAGTACTCAAAGAGGTTTGAGGTAGTTGAACTGCAGTCCACCTTCTATAAGCTGCCTTCGCCTGAGACTGCAGCGAGATGGAGAAGAAGTGTTGCAGAGGGGTTTGAGTTCACCATGAAAGCTTTCCAAGGGATCACACACCCTATATCCAGCCCGACTTGGAGAAGAGCTGGTAGCCAGAAGCCGAAGGAGAATCAAGAAGCTTATGGGCATCTACAA
>JAAOZN010000058.1 GCA_011605775.1 Nitrososphaerota archaeon
TAGGACCAGGGCTCGACGTGCTCAGCTATGTAGTTAAGGTAATCGCTCGGGTTAAACTCTGCTACGATCTTGCCATCTGGCGCCATCACCCTCAGCTTACCATCGTAGAAGTTGACCTTACCTTTCTCGTCAACCAGCCCCATGTAGTAGGTCTTGTGCAGATATATGTCGCCTGTGATCAGATCCACATACTCCTTGTTCTTAAGAACTACGTCATCAAAAATCTTCAACGTTAGCTTTGCTAGCTCAACCATCTTAGCAGCCCGCTGCTCAAGCTCCTTCCTCTGCTCCTCGGTTATCGGCTTACCAACGCCACCTGGCACAGTCATCACAGGATGTACTGCCCGTCCACCCAATATTTCCAACATGCGTGTAGCCTCAAGCCTAGCTGCAAGAATGTTCTTCACAAGCTCCATCCCAACTTTCGCTATCACACCGAGCACATTACGCTCAGCACGAGGAGCAGTAGGTCCTACTACGAAGTCCGGAGCTTGAAGCGCGTAGAAGACCGCTCCGTGGTCGTGGACGTAGAATGCGTTGTACGCTAGTTCGCGTAGCTTTCTACCCGCAGGCGGGGGTTCAACATGGTACACCGCATCAACAGCTTTTGCTGAAGCCATGTGGTGTGCCCATGGGCATACTCCGCATATCCTAGGTGTTATTAGGGGTAGCTCCTCTACCGGTCTACCTTGGCAGAATCTTTCGAATCCTCTGAACTCCACAACCTGATAGTATGCGTCCTCTACGTCACCTTTATCGTCGAGGAATATGCTGATCTTCCCATGCCCCTCCAATCTCGTTATCGGCTGTATAGTTACAACCCTATCCTTCTTCTCCATCTTCATCACCTCCTCGGAATAACCCTCCTAAACATCGATTTAGGCAACCCGAACCTGTAGAATGTGCCCAAGGGATCCTTTACTTGCTGAATCAAAGGAATCAACCGATCCTCAGAGACACCCGTCTCCTGATCTAGCGCTATTATGGATGCCAAGGCTGAGAGCATCTTCGCACCTTGATCTAAGGCTTCTGGGGTCGGACCCATGCAGCCCCTGCATGGAATGTTGTTGTCTACACAAGGAGCCTTACACCCTCCTCTTGTAGCAGGTCCCATGCATAGTATACCCTGTTCAAGCAAGCACCTCTGGCTGTCAGGTATGATCTCATGGAACCTTTTGATAGCGGTCAAATTCTTCTTCTCTTTAGTCCTCTTGCATTCGTCACATAGCGAGCGCTCAGACGCGAAGACGTGACCGCGTGGAGGGAGTTTGCCTGAGAGAGCCGCTACCAAAGCTTGCTCTATGTACGAGAGTGGAGGCGGGCAGCCTGGCATATAGTAGTCTACAGGTATCACTTGGTCCAGTGCTCTTATGGTGTCGTAGGTGACTGGTAGCTCAAGGTGCTTACCATCCGCCTTTGAGAGAGGCTGCGGTAACATACCAGCCTTGTTATCTGTGCTCCAGGTTTCGACGTAGGCGGTCTTCATTATATCATCTGCTGTAGATACGTTCGCCAACCCTGGTATGCCGCCGAAGCAGGCGCAGGAGCCATATGCTACTACCGCCTTTGACTTTCTCCTAACGAGCTTGGCTAGCTCCTCGTTATCACTATTGGTTATAGCGCCCTCGTAGAGGGTTAGATCAACACTTCCATCTGGCACAGATTCTAGGTCGCTAAGCTTGAAGTCTGCTCCAGTGGGCCAATAAACAATCTCGACATTAGCCAGCACATCAAGCAGAGTAGGTCCTAAATCGAGTAGCGAGTAGTCGCATCCAGCGCAAGTTGAACCCAAGACGATTGCAACCTTAGGTTTAGCCATCACTCACCACCTCCACTAGCCGTCTGAGCAGTAATCAGGGGGGCGAATAGCCTCTCCTGCTTCAGAGGACTAGGACCGAGCGCCCTTATCTTCTCAATGAACTCCTTCGCGACCTTCGTGAATAACTCTCCTTCTGATGCTGAAATCCACTCCAGCCTAAGCCGCTCCTTCTCCAACCCGAATTGAGCTAAAAGCTGCTCAAGCAGCCTAATCCTCTTCCTGGTCTTATAGTTACCGGCGATGTAGTGGCAGTCACCTGGGTGGCAGCCTGTGACAAGCACACCATCAGCCCCAGCCTTAAAGGCGTAGAGTATGTGTTCCGGCTCAAGCCTGCCTGAGCACATCAACCTAACCACCCTTAAGTTGGCGGGGTAGAGCATTCTGCTTGTGCCAGCAAGATCCATGCCTGCGTATGAGCACCAGTTGCACGCAAATACTACGATTCTAGGTTCGAAGTTACTTGCCATGCGCATCTACCTCCCTCTTGCAAGCACCTCGATCTGAGGTATGAGCTGCTTGTCTTCGAAGCCGAGCTGGGTCATCGCACCAGATGGGCAAGCTGCTGCGCAGGCTCCGCAACCTTTGCACTTGGTAGCCTCGACTTTAGCAACCCTTCCGCCGTTTCTAGCCTCGAGTACGATAGCTGTGTATGGGCATATGGGTTCACATACGCCGCAGCCGCTACATAGGTCTTGGTTGACTGAAGCGACATTAGGCACACTCTCAACTTCGCCCCTAGCTAGCAGTGCTATAGCTGAAGCCGCTGCTGCACCAGCCTGAGCCACTGTATCTGGGATATCCTTCGGACCCTGCACTACACCAGCTATAAAAACGCCATCTACCGAGGTCTCTGTCGGTCTGAGTTTCGGGTGTAATTCGAGTGCGAAGCCATCTGGACCTCTGGAGCATTTGAGGACTGTTGCTATCTGCTCGAAGGAGGGGTCTGGTACAACGCCCGTCTCAAGCACGACGAGGTCTGGGTTAAGCCTTATGAGCCTATTTGTGTTCTGATCGAAGACGTCGAAGTATAGTGAGCCGTTTGAGTCTTCAAATATCTCCATGGGTCTTCCTCTGATGAACTGAACGTTATCCAACGCTCTGATTCTCGCGTAGAAGTCTTCATACCCTTTGCCGAATGCCCTTATGTCGGTGTAGCATATTGTTACCTTAGCATCGGGTATGTGGCTTACGATGTAGTAGGCGTGCTTTATGCCAGCAACACAACCGAATCTGCAGCAGTAGTCTAGGTGCTTCTCATCTCTTGAACCTACGCATAAGATTATAGCCACGTTCTTAGGCTCCTTCTTGTCGCCGGGTCTTAATATGGCACCTTTTGTCGGGCCTGTTGCTGAAGTGAGCCGCTCTAGCTCTAAGCCCGTTATCACATTCTTACTCAACCCATATCTGTACTCAGGCATCTTCGTCTTAACATCATACAGACCATATCCGGTCGCCAAGATGATCGCACCCACATTGATCGTTATCTCTTTGGGCTGCTGAGTGTAGTCTATTGCCTTGGCGGGACAGAACTTCTCACACGCTCTACAGGTGCCCTTCTTGAAGTAGACGCAGTTATCCCTATCTAGGACCGGCTTCAGAGGAACAGCCTGCGGGAATTCGAAGTAGATCACCTTCCTCTTACCTAAACCGAGGTTAAATTCGCTTGGCACTGTGTAAGGACATTTCTGCTCACAGATTCCGCAACCTGTGCATAGATCTTCGTTAACATACCTCGGCTTCTTGAGGATCTTTACGGTGAAGTTCCCTACTGAGCCATCTATAGACTGAACTTCACTATATGTTAAGAGCTTTATGTTCGGGTGCTGCGCCGCCTCAACCATCATGGGTGTTAATATACACTGTGAGCAGTCTAGGGTCGGGAAGGTCTTATCCAACCTGGCCATATTGCCTCCTATACTCGGCCTCTTCTCCACAAGGTAGACTTCAAAGCCGCTATTCGCTATGTCGAGCGCCGCCCTTATACCAGCCACACCACCACCTATAACCAACGCTCTCTTGACAGCAGGCATTCTCACAGTCTCAATAGGCTTCAGCATACGTGCCTTCGCAACCGCAGCCTCAACCAGATCTTTAGCCTTCTCTGTCGCCTCTTGTGGCTGCTTTTCGTGAACCCAAGAGCAGTGTTCACGGATATTCGCCATCTCAAGTAAGTATGGGTTGAGACCAGCGCGCTCCAAAGCCTTTCTAAAAGTTGGTTCATGCATTCTGGGTGAGCAGGAGGCGACAACAACCCTATTCAGACCCTTTGTTTTGATGTCTTCAATGATCATGTTTTGCCCCGGATCTGAGCACATGAATGGGTAGTCTTTTGCAACCACTACATTAGGTAGGGTTGATGCGTGCTCCACTACCGCTTTGACATTAACAACACTAGCGATATTAACGCCGCAGTGGCAGACGTATACTCCAACCTTAGGTTCTTCAGCCATCCACTTTTCACCTCCTCAACTTTTCGAGCACACTTCCAACTGGGCTCATATTCAAGTTGAGCCCCAACTCTCTTTCACTTATACCCATAGCCAAGCCGAGCAGCTGGGTGTAGTAGAAGGTTGGTATAGACAGGCTTCTATCACCAGTGATGGTTTTGGCGGCATCTTGCTTCCCATCTATCATGTCGAAGCAGTAGGGGCAGAGGGTTGTAACACCATCGAAACCTCCCTCCACAAACCGCTTTAACCTCGAGGCAACTGTCTTGATCGCAGCATCGGTCGAATACGGCAACATGGCTGCACCACAACACTCATACTTCTCCGGATGATCACGAGTCTGCAAACCTATAGCCTCAGCCAAGGCTTCAAGCTTCAGCTTACCATCCCTCTTCTCAGGTCTACCGATGTGCGATGGGCGGACCAAGTGGCAGCCTGGGTGGCAAGCGAACTTAAGTGGCGGAAGTTTATATGCAATGGCTGAGGAGATCTTTTCAACACCAACCAGATCATGAAGCGCTTCAACAGGATGATAGACCCTAGCTTTACCAGTATACTTCAGACCCTCTTCTCTGAGAAGTGCGTTAACTTGCTCAAGAAGATGCCTTCTTTCTCTTAACAAGAAGGCTGCCTCACTTAGAGCAAGATGGCACCCATTGCATGGTGCAAGTAGATCTAATCCACCGGCTTCAGCTATAGCCATTAGTCTAGCTGGACCGTATATGCTGTAGAATCTGTTTATACCCATTATTGGAGTGCCGCAGCAGTTTGAGTCAGGCATCTCCACTAGCTCGATTCCAAGCCTTGGGAAGACCGCTCTGGTTGAGAGTTCGTAGCCGTACTGCTTTGTGGGTGTTGCGCAGCCTAAGAAGATATACATCTTCATCTTTAGGTCAACCTCCTGTATCCGAAGCTTGAGACGAGCTTCCTGAACTTCTCCATATCTTTCGGATGCACGATTTCTGGAAGCCCTAAGCTCTCTCTAGATACCTCTTCGAACTCGGTTGTGGTTATCGTCATAGGCTTATCCATTATACAACCATAGTCTAGCACATTGTTTGCCATCCCTACCAGCATCTCAGGCGGTTTATACCCTCGTGAGATCGCCACATTTTTCAGAGCAGTTACTACGTCAAATGGTGCAACATCTTGTGGGCAGTATTCCTTACACTTTAGGCACATGGAGCACGCCCATATTATGCCGCTTCTCATAACTTCTTCAGCCAGCCCCGCCTTGGTCAAAATTACCATCATATGGGGTCTATAATCACTCACTTTGGCCGCGGGGCAGCCGCTTGTACACTTCATACATTGGTAGCAGGCTTCAGGTCTCTGATCACCAATAACTTTTCTCACAGCATCTAGAATGTCGGTCTGGGCATATGTCTGCATCTATGCACCACACCTCCGTCCTGAGACTTGCTCCGCCTCAGGGTTGAGGGAAAGGTACTTACACATCCCTACATCCAACAAACTATTGGTAGTGATTCTATATATCTGTGGTGTAAATAGAGTATTAACCATTCCAGACTATATATTCATTATATTATCTAAAGAATCGTACATAATAGATAATATCGAAACAGTAAAATCCCACATCCTAGCGTGTTTTACATTAATGGCAGCAAAGTCACTGATCTTGGGCTGTGGAAACATATTCAGAGGGGACGATGGATTTGGACCAAGAGTCGCTGAATATATAGTTAGGGAACGCCTAACAGACGAAAACAGCATAGAGGTTTTAGATGTTGGCTTGGGTGTCTCCAGAGTTCTATTAGACATACTTTCAGATGAGAAGAAGCCCAAAAAGATCATCTTGGTAGATGCTCTTCACCAAACAGGTAGGGCGGGTGAAGTGAAAATTCTTAGCCTCAACGACATACCTTCAGTGGAGGGTAGATCGCCGTCACACAGCTTCCCCAATAAGGAGATGCTTGCTAAATTGGAGGAGATGGGTGTGAAGATATCGATAGTGGCTTGCGTAGCCGAGTATTTGCCTGATGAAGTTTCTGTTATGATGTCCAAAGAGGTTGAGAAGGCAATACCCAAGGCTGCGGTGCTCGCTGTGGAGCTGGCATCTGATCCTTAGCATCTGAGACTAGGAAAGCTGATATACATCCTTGCAGCCACATATAAATAGAGAGGTTTAGGATCGAGGTAGAGACGATTTGGACAGCAGCACGGTGATAAAACCTGAGCTTGGCGAAGTCTTTGATGTTGAGCTAGAGGAGGATATTCTTGAGGCTAATAGGAAGCTCGCTGAAGAGAACGCAGAAACGCTTCGCAAGTATGGCGTTAGATCATTCGATATAATGGGTTCCGTCGGCTCAGGCAAGACATCTCTCATAGAGAGAGTTGTTCAGATGCTCAAAGGCAGGTATAGAATCGCAGCTATAGGAGGGGATGTTGCTACTACGATAGATGCTGAGAGGATAGGTAGGCATGGTGTTAAGGTTCTGCAAATAAACACGGGAAAGGAGTGCCATCTCGACGCGAACCTCGTCAAAAAAGCGTTGTCAAGATTAGATTTGAGCAGCATAGATATCCTCTTTATAGAGAATGTTGGGAACCTCATATGCCCGGCTGACTTCCCCTTGGGGTGTGAGAAGCGCGTAGTGGTGATAAGTGTTAGCGAGGGCGAGCATATGGTGGTTAAGCACCCCTACATATTTGCTGGAGCAGACCTAGCGGTTATAAACAAGATAGACCTCTCAACCATAATGGGTGTAGACCCATCTAAGATCGAGCGGGATATCCACCTCATAAAGCCGAACCTTACTGTTATAAGAACAAGCTGCAAGACTGGCGAAGGAGTTGCGGAGGTCGCTAAAGCCTTAGGCCTATAGAAAAGGGAGAAGGTTGCACGAACTTTCCGTCGCAAACGAAATCGTGAGAGTAGCCATAAGAGAAGCAGAGAAGAGAGGAGCGAAACAGGTTAAGAGCGTGCATCTCGTGGTCGGTAGACTCACACACCTCAGCAAAGAGCAACTAACCTTCTGCTATAACCTCCTAAAGAAGGACACGATCTTAAAGGGTTCTCGGCTAATAATAACAGAGCAGGAACCGACAGTGAAGTGCGGCAGCTGCGGCTACCTAGGACCCATAAGCAAAGTCGCAGACGATGAGTTGGGGCTTTGGGCTGTATCACTGACTTGCCCGAAGTGTGGTGAGCCTGTGGAGATCAAAGAGGGGCTTGAGTGCAGAATCAAGGCTATAAGGATGGTATTAGACAAGAATTGATGGAGAGGGGTAATTTGTCCACAGCTAAGA
>JAAOZN010000059.1 GCA_011605775.1 Nitrososphaerota archaeon
CACAGTGTTACGCTCTACAAGAAGGGGAAGGAGCGGAGCACAGCGTTGGGCGCAAGAAGACACGCTGAGGATAAAAAGGGGTATGGTGGGCAGAAGTTCCCCGAGCTTAAGAGGACAGCGAAGACGACAAAGAAGCAGACACTCAAACTAAAGTGTAAAGAGTGCGGCAGACAAACTATGAGGGAGGGCATCAGGCTAAGAAAGCTTGAAATTGTGGCGTAGGTGTAGAATATGGCGAAGAGGGAGAGAATTCTGCTGCCTAGACCCAGAAGCAGCTTCCTTCTGGTTCAGTGTTCAAACTGTAGTAGCGAGCAGGTAGTCTTTTCACACGTGAATATGCTTGTTAAGTGCAATAGCTGTGGAGCTCCTCTAGCGCAGAATACTGGAGGGAAGAGTGAGATATTAGGTACCGTGCTGAAGAGGCTGGATTAGCGTTTGTGGGTTGTGGCTTATTATGGCTGAAGAGGAATTTAAGATTCAAGAGGGGCTCTTCTACACAAAAGAGCACGAGTGGGTTAAGATTACTGAACAGAAGAGGGTCTTTGTAGGTATAACTGACTATGCGGTGAAGATGCTTCGAGACATCGTCTACGTTTCACTACCTGAAGTGGGCATAACGCTTAGAAGTGGTGAGGTCTTAGGCTCTGTGGAGTCGGTTAAGGCGGTCTCAGACATCTATGCTCCTTTATCGGGTGTTGTTGTAAGGGTCAATGAGAAGCTTGCTGCTGCGCCTGAGTTGATTTCACAGTCACCTTACGATGAGGGGTGGATAGTTGAGATAGAGCCATCAAACATAGATGAAGTTAAGAGGCTATATACCGCATCTGAGTACGCTGCTTATTTGAAAGAGCTGAGTAAAAAAGAGAGTGGAGATGAATCTAAAAAGTGATAAGATAGGGTTTATCGTCAACCCCGTGGCTGGCATAGGCGGTAGAGTGGGGCTAAAGGGTTCTGATGGAGAACACATTGTGGAGAAAGCCCTTGAGTTAGGCGCAAAGCCAGTAGCACCACAAAGGGCTAAAGAGTTTCTGAGCGAACTCAAACGGTTAGGGGTTACTCCACAGCTAGTAGGCTACGATGGAGAGATGGGTGGCGATGAAGCCAGAGAAGTGGGGTTTGATTTTAAAGCCTTGAGTCCGGTTAAGCGCTCCAAGACTACGGCTGAGGATACGAAATCTGCCGTAAAAGACTGTGTGAATGATGGCGCTTGTTTGATTGTCTTCGTAGGTGGGGACGGAACAGCAAGAGATGTTTTGGACGCTATCAAGGAGGGGGTGCCTGTGATTGGTGTACCATCGGGTGTTAAGATGTATTCAGCTGTCTTTGCATCTACGCCTAGAGGGGCTGCAAGATTGGTTTACGAGTATCTGAGGGGTAGAGTGGCTGCTAGGTTAAGTGAGGTTCTTGATGTTGATGAGGAGAAGTATAGGTTAGGCGTGCTTTCAATCAAACTTTACGGTTATCTTCTAACATTATCAGACCCCATTCTTCTCCAAGCATCAAAGATGCCCACTATGATTACTGAGGATGAGTTGGAGAACCAGAAGGCGATAGCGAGAAGGCTCGTCAAAGAAATGAGTGATGACGTGATCTATATACTTGGCTCTGGGACTACTACAAAAGCCATCGCTGATCTGCTCGGTCTTCCAAAGACTCTTCTTGGCGTTGATGTGATAAAGAAGGACAGAGTTATTGTAAATGATGCTAACGAAGCACAGATTCTTGAGGCGATAAGGGGGAAGAAGGCTAAGATAATCGTTTCACCAATAGGGCGGCAAGGCTACATTTTTGGGCGAGGAAACCAGCAGATAAGCCCAGAGGTCATAAGAGCGGTTGGCAGAAGCGGGATTATAGTAATAGCAACAAGGGGAAAGGTAGCTACGCTAGACTCTTTAAGAGTAGACACGGGAGACCCCCAACTAGATCAGCATCTAGAGGGCTACTATCAAGTTATAGTCGATTATAACGAGAGCCAAGTCCTAAGGTGTATCGCATAAAGTTATAAAACCATCAGATTTAACCACAAGGTTAGGCGCAGAATCGGTTGGCTGATCTAAGCCAGTCACTTAAAGAGGCCTTAAAGTCTATTCGCAGACCGACAATAAGCTCTAGAACCATCTTACTCACCCTCGCTTTAGTGGCGGTCTTTTCAATAGCCCTCTCCCTCAGAATATACCCAGCAAGATACGGCTACTACCTCCACGAATACGACCCCTACTTCGACTACTACGCAACAAACCATCTAGTAGAGGGGGTTAAGGCGAGGGGTCTAGACGGCTTAGCCGAGTATTTTAAATGGAGAGATTACAGCACGTGGTTCCCCGAGGGGAGGGATGTTGCTTCAAGCTCCCAGGTTGGGCTGCACTTCTCAGGAGCGATCCTCTACCTCATAGCAACAGAAATATTCAACATACAGATCAGCCTCTACGACTTCCTAGTAATTCTGCCAGTCTTCTTGGGCGCGTTCACTACTCTGATCATGTTTCTGCTCGTCAAGAGATTTGCTGGTGCTGGAGGCGGGCTCCTAGCAGCGCTCTTCTTCGCAACCTCACCACCTATACTTGGGCGTGGAAGCCTAGGCTGGTTCAAGTCAGAGCCGCTTGCGCTCTTCCTCGCATTATCAGCCACCTACCTCTATCTCACAATCTACGATTCAAATGTTAAGATGAGGGGGGTTATGTGGCGGGCTGGCTTGGCTGGCATTCTGCTAGGCTACGCTAACACCTGCTGGGGAGGAGCACAATACTTCGGTATAGTGTTTGGGCTCTTCTTCATAGTAGCCTCGCTACTTAAATTCGACTTAGAGAAGACCACATACTCTGGAGGACTTCTAGTATCCTTAACACTCATCTTCAGCTCGATCTTCCCAAGACCAGGCCCATCCTTTATCCTGAACCCTATAGGTATACTGCTTATCGTTGGGTATCTTTTTAACTTAATAGCATATAGGCTTGCTTCTGTTCAGGAGAAGATGTTTTTACGAAGCTCCTTAAAGGCGGTCTTTACGCTGCTTCTGGCTGGTCTACTCGTTGTGAGCTTCGGCGTGGTTTCGGCTGTTAGTGGTAGATACCTTACGGTAGTCTACCTGTTCTATAGAAGTGGTAATCCTCTTGTCGAATCTGTGGCCGAGCACTTTGTGCCTACGCACCTAGAGTATTTCACATCTTATGGCTTGCTCTTGTTCTTAGCCGTCTTCGGCGTTTACATCGCGTTTAGGCGTAGAAGCCCTGCTACCGTTTTAGCTCTAATTCTGGGCATATCAGGAGTTTATGTTGCGTCTTCATTCTCTCGACTTATGGTCTACTCAACACTAGCTTTAGCAATTTTGGGGGCTATAGGTTTGGTTGAGCTATCTTCATCTGTTTTGAGATCACATATGGTTGCGGGTAAGAAGGCGTTTCTACACGAGGTTAGGGGTGATGTTAAGATCGCCTACTCCATCTTACTCATCGGGCTCCTAACGCTGCCTATGGTATACCCTGTTGGTGCTAGTTGGCGGGATGCTGCAGATTCGCCTGTGAGCATAGCGAACGCTGGCACAAGCTTCAAAGTAGAACTTTCGGATTGGCGTGAAGCCCTAGCTTGGATTAAAGATAATACTCCTGAAGATGCTGTTATAATTGCTTGGTGGGACTACGGATACTGGATAACGGTTATGGGAAATCGAACAACCCTAGCAGATAACGCTACCATAAACTCGACCAAGATCGCTCAGATCGGGCGCCTATTTATGTCGAACGAGACCCAAGCAGCATCCATTCTCAAGGATATGCTGCGTGACCCCAAGGATCCTAGTAAGCTGAGACCTGGTTATATAGTAGCCTTCGTAGCCGGGCAGAGGTTCTCTTCACAAGGCTATGAATACTACATGTTGGGTGGAGGGGGTGACGAGAGTAAAAAGCAGTGGTTCATTCGGATAGGCGGGTTGAATATTACTCAATTCCTCTACGAGGACGAGTTCACACCTAAACCATACTTCTGGGAGAATACGATACTGGGTAAGATGTGGCCCTTTGAATTGCTAGGGTTTGTCGATAGATCGGGTAGGCTGCAAGGCACGGAGTATAAGCTTGGTTACATCGCGCTCTACATGAAGCAGCTAAAGTACACTGGGGAAGGTGGGTTGTTAAAGCTCGTCTTCAAATCCTCCAGCCTAGACAACCCAAGTGAGGGCGTGTTCGCTGCTGTGTTGGTGTATAAGGTGCAGCTCTAAGCTTCTTTCGGCTTACTGTTCTTGTAGCGCTCAACCAACCTATAGGTAGCGTATTTGTCCTCTAGTGAGAACTTCGGTGGATGTGGATACACGGTTTCGCTTCCGCATCGGCGGCAGATCTTTGATAGCGTGTAGATCTGGCATCGGTCACATCTACGAAGAAGCTTTTCCAAGATTTTATCAGCTCCTTGTGAAGGAGAAGAATGCGTTGTTCTTCTGAAGGATGCTTTTGGCTTTGTTAAGTGCTGCGTCTAAAGCCCTCTCGGCAACCTTGTAGTTCTCCGCTGTGACGGTTATCATATATTTTGAGGCTGCGAGATAAGTTATCTTCACCTCAGCCCCACCGCTCTTAACCTTTTCGGCAGCGTCTAACGCCTCCTTAATTATATCGATACCATTTGGGCTAAGAGACCTAGCCTCAATAACCCCCTTAATATTAACAGTTGGGAGAGTTATCTTCTCCTTTGCTACTTGTTCTAACGTCGCAACGTATTCAGCCGGGAGGTTCAAGCCTTCGAAGGCTTTCACCCCTTTGGCGACCAACTCCTCAAGCGCTTCATATAGATCGTCATACTCCTTCAGTATAGCATCCTCATACTTCACAGCTTCTTCTTCAGTCAAGTTGAGCCTCTTCTTAACCGTGTTGAACACGTTTCTGGCTTTCTCCGCCCGTTTGATCTGAAGCATCTTAGCCCTTCTTTCTTCATCAGTAACCTGCCTGAGTGAGAGGTCTACCTCACGCCTAACCTTGTTTACCCTTATCACCTTAAGGACCAGCTTCTGGTTCTCCTGCACATATCTACTGATATTCCTAACCCAACCCGTGGATATTTCTGAGATATGCAGGAAGCCTTTTAACCCACCGTATTCGTCTAAAGTCACGTAGACTCCATATGGTGTTATCTCAGTTACCGTAGCGTAGACCAGCTCACCCTCTTCAGGTAGATCTTGCGCAGCCTCCAAACCTAAGCCTCCAACATCAGGCACAACACTATGGTACTTGAACCTTACCTTGTATAGTAGATGGTAAGGCTGATATAACAGTCTGTGGAAGTTTCTGTTGTTGGTTGATGTGGAGAAGGTGCCTGAGGTTGCGGTAGCGACGCTTGACGGTAGGGCATACTTCTTCATATCGAGCTTGCTGAAGAGTATGGGTATACGGTTCAAAAGCCTTACACCGAACGAGCAGATAGATGAGCGTGTGAAGCTTGTGCTCTCTACGAAAAAAGAGCGCCCTCTGATACCTTTTGACCGAGTGTTGTGTGTTGAGGATTTAGATAGCGAGTTGGCTACGGCTAAGATCCTCTATATGGTAAAGAATCCTGCTGGAGAATCTGCATATATTCTTGGCATCGACCCCGGGGTTAGGATAGGGATTTCAGCATTCTACTTGGGCGATGAAGTGTATAGTTGTGTCGTCTACTCTGCCGCAAAGGCTGCGAACATAGTCTCTAAGCTTCTCAGGAGCACCCCGGCTAAAAAGAAGGTAGTGAGGATAGGTGATGGGAATATTGATGTAGCGTTAAAGATAGCTGAGGCTTTAGCGGATGAATTTGACAAGCAGATTCACATAGAGATAGTAAACGAAGCCGGCACCACCGCATTGGCCAAGAGCAAGCCGAATAAGCGGTACGTAAAAGACCTTAGAGCGGCTAGGCTTATAGCGTTGAGGCAAGGAAGAGAACTCACACCCAACCTTATCAAGAGCTATGGGAAGTAGGAGGCTTTGAACGCTTCAATAGCGTAGTCATAAACCTTCTGCGGGTCGACGGGCCCGTGCTCACAGATTATCTTTGTGACGAGATCTGGTGGTGTGACGTCGAAGTAGATGTTTCTAACTTTAAGACCCTTTAAGCCCCTATGGATCTGTGAAGGCGACCTTTCTTCTAACCTAGGTTTTCTAAATAGTGTGCTAACACCTATCTTGAGGGTTTCAGCAGCGATGTAAAAGGGTATATTTGCTCTTTTGGCCGCTAAGGCTACTAGATAAGTTCCCATCTTATTGATCACTGAGCCGTCGGCAGAGATGGTGTCCGCTCCTGTAAGCGCTAGATCTACTTCTTTGGCGAAGTGTCCGATAGAGGCGTCTGTTATTAGCGTTACCTTGCACCCGCTTTTAGCAAGCTCCTTAGCCATAGCCCGACCTTCATAAAGCGGCCTCGACTCACTCACATACACCTCCAGATTAACCCTTGACGACGCTTTCTTGAGCGCCTCAAGGACTGTGTTGCTGAAGCTATGCGTCAACACCTTCGAAGCCCCTTCAAATATCTTGGCGGCGTGTTCAACACACCGCTTAAACGCTTCATCTTTGGTTTGAAGCCACTTCTTAACCTCGCTCCGCAACACCTCTTTAAGAGCATCCACATCTAAGCTTTTACTGTACCCCTCCATAACACGCCCAAGTAGATATACAACAGCATTCTCTATGGCGAGCATGCTCGGTCTCGCATCAGCTAACTTCTTAGCATAAAACTTGACGAAGGATATGTAATCTTCTACATCACCTCCTTTAAACGAGTCTGATGCTTTTACGAGGATTTCACCGGCCTTAGCAGCTAGCCAACTTGAGCCATGCGTCAAATCGTTTTTCACCTCTTTAAGGTATCTTCGTAGTCTGCTGCTCAACTTATGTGTGCTGGGCTTAACCCTCTCTAACGCATCAGCCAGACGAGGTACAGTGTTATACTGCTTGATCTCCTTCGGTTCGATCCAAGCGTAGGTTTCGTGCTCCCAATCCAACCTTATTTTGTTAGTGGGGGCTTTAAAGAGGAAGGGGTGAACGAGCCACAGTACATCTCTATCCTTGTCATAGGCGGGGAGAGGATCGCCTCTTTTCAGAAGCGCTTCTCTACCTATCTTTAACCCAGTCTCCTCCTCTACCTCCTTAAGTGCGGTATCTAGAGGCTGCTCACCCTCCTCAACATACCCGCTTACACCAGCCCAAGCGCCTTGATAGCTCCCAACTTTCGTGCTCCTCTTTAAGATAAGGATCTTACCTCGGTAGGCTAGGAATGAGGTGGCTACAGACCTTATCAGCAACGCTCCTCCGACTAATAGATCACATCTCACCTAAAAACCTGCTGACTGCCGTATAATCTTATATGGCGCTTTTGACCCAGATTTAACTAGATTTCTATGGTAACCAAGAGTAAAATAATGGAGGCGCTTTCAACAGTAATCGACCCGGAAATAGGCTTAAACATCGTCGAGCTCGGAATGGTCAAAGATGTTAAGATAGGGGATGGTAAGGTTAGGATAGTTATCGCTCTAACTGTGCCGAGCTGCCCGCTAGCCAACACACTAAAAAGGGATGTTGAGAGGGCTGTAGGTAATCTGGATGGTGTTCGGAGCGTCGCTGTAGAAACTACGTCTATGAGCCAAGAAGAGTTAAACAGCCTCAAACTGAGGCTTCAAGAGAAGTTCAGTAAAAGACCTTCTGCTATAGCTATGGAGAAGATGGATAAGAAGAATATAGCGCACATTATAGCGGTTGTATCGGGTAAAGGCGGTGTCGGTAAATCATCCGTCTCAGCCCTACTAGCAAGTGAGCTTAGAAGGATGGGGTATGAAGTAGGTGTGCTTGACGCTGATGTCACAGGTCCGAGTATAGCTAAGATCTTCAACCTAACCGAGAAACCCAGAATAGGGGAGAGAGGCGTAATACCGCTGACCACGAAAAGCGGGATAAAGGCGATCTCAATAAACCTACTTCTAGACAACCCTGAGAGGGCGGTTATTTGGAGAGGACCTATCGTAAGTAATGTGATAAAGCAGCTGTACTCCGAGGTCGATTGGGGCGACCTACACTTCCTCATAATCGACCTTCCGCCGGGCACGAGTGACGCACCTCTTACAGTCTACCAATCTATACCTATCGATGGAGCTATAGTGGTAAGCACACCACAAGATCTAGCCTTAATGATAGTAGCGAAGGCAGTTAACATGGCTAAAGCGGTAAATGTGCCTGTGCTCGGGCTTATCGAAAACATGGGCTACCTGATCTGCCCACACTGCGGACATAAAATCAACCTATTTGGAGAACCGAAGGGTGAAGAGGCTGCAAGAAGGTTCAACATACCGTTCTTAGGCGTTATCCCCCTCGACCCTAAGATGGCTGAGATGGCTGACAGCGGGCTTATAGAGGACTACCGAAGCCATGCCTTCGCTGAAGTCGCCACCAACTTCAAAAACGTAGTCCTAAAGAGATTAGTCGACACATCACCTATCGGTTGGAGGAAAATATCTTAATTTATTAGAGCATAGCCTCTCAATTACCATTCATTTGCACAAAGCTATTATGGCAATAACCATAAATAGCCGTTCAAACAACCCCATAACGATTAGCATGAACGTTAATGACGAGCTTAAACTTAGTAAAAGTAGGAGAATAGCGGTTATAGCGATCTTCGCAGCGGTGGCGGCTGTAATAAGACTGCAGAGCAAGGTTTTGAGCTTACCCTTCCCACTTATGCCAGCTTTAAAGCTTGAGATCTGGGAGATCCCTGTTGCTCTAGGGTTACTACTTTACGGACCTAGTGTAGGTTTCAGCGCCAGTGTAGTGGTCTTGGCTATAGGTCTGATGGTTGCTAGTAACCCCACAGGGCAAGTATATAACTTCATAGCCTTTTCAAGCATGTTAGTGGGGGTGGTGTTGGCGAATAAGATCTACTCGCGCAGCAGAAGATTCAGCTTAAGGGGAAGTGTACTCACATCCACAATAGGCGGCATATTAGTTAGAGTCGCAGTTATGGTGCCCCTTATGCTGGTTATGCTACCTCTTCCACCTCCTCTAGGCTTCAACCTACCGCTCTGGAGCAACCCTGTGCTGCTCAGAAGCTGGGTCGTTGCGCTCGTTCTTTTTAACTCGCTAGTGGCAGCATACACCATACCCATCTCATATCTGATTGAGGAAGCGCTGGTCAAAAGGTTGACACCCCTAACTTGGATACGCCTACCCCTTTTAAGGCTTCAGGCTGTGGGAGGCAGAGAAGCTAAAGAGTAAGTGCTGAAGATAAAGAGATCAACACATATATTGCCTTTAGCTCACATACTTAATGATCTGTAAGTGTACTTAGCCGCTATCAAGCCAAAGAATGTCGCCCTATTCTTAAGAGGATACCGAAGGACGGCTGTATTTGCGGTTACCTCACAATGTAATTGTAGATGTGTGATGTGTGGTATGTGGGAGAAGCCTAAGCAGCACATCTCTCTATCCGATGCTAAGCAGATAATTGACTTCCTAGCGAAAAGGCGCTTCCTAATACTCTACCTAACAGGAGGCGAACCCACACTTCACCCAAATATATGTGAACGCTCATATCTGGATAGGAGTAGTTAACGGGAGACCAGCACGTTAAATGAGAGGAAAATGACCTACTACCAACCATATATGAGCGTATGTGAAATAGTCAGCTACGCTTCATCCAAGGGCCTCATAACTACTATGACGACCAACGGAACCGTATCACAAAAGGTTCTGCTGAGGCTGAGGGAAAGCGGGCTTCAGAGCATAAGCGTTTCACTAGACCACTATGATCCTCAGCGATGCGAATCTATTAGAGGTGTTAAAGGGATTATGGAGAAGCAGGTCAAGAGCCTCCTCTACGCAAACACCCTAGCTCTAAGACCATACGCCCTCACATACCTAGGGCCGGAGATCGCTAGAGATGGTGTTGAGAAACTTATCAGCTATGTGAACAGACTTGGGCTGCCTTGGGGCTTCTGCTACCCCACCGATGCAAAGAACTCCTTCACACTAAAACCAGAGGCTCGGAATCGATCTGATTTACTGAACGCTCTACAAACCATACTGCATTTTAAGAAGAGTAAGCCGGGTAGCGTAACCAACACCCTCGCTTACATAGAGGACGCTATACGCCACACAGAGAATAAGCCTACAAAACACCCCTGCTTAGCAGGCTATACCGTGGTTTACATAGATTGGTTCGGAGATGTCTACCCTTGCTTCATAAAGGGAAGGCTGTTCAACATATTTGATGGAAGGGAGAGGTTTGAAAGGTTCGACTGCGACCTCTGCTTAGCCAACTGCTTCAGAGAACCATCCTACCTCGCTAAACTATCTTTACCATTCGCACTTAAAGAAGTCTTCAGCTAACAACTCAACTTGATAAGCAGCATCAAAAAAGTTAACAAAGAACCCTAATAATCAAAGAGAGAAACTTGAGGATGTATGCTAACGCCAAGAGCAGCCTCTAATCTAACCACACATCTACAGAGAAGAGCAGCAACCTACCTCGAGGTCTGCAGAAACCTTGAGGAGGCAGCGTCCACAGCCAAAAGCCTAAAACGATACATTGGTAAAGAAGATGACAAAGGTAGCGGCTCTAAACTCATAACACTAGGTATAGCTCTAATAGCGTTCCCAGAACCAACGATTTCAGATGCTCTAGGTGCGGCGCTTATAGCATTAGGGCTGCTCAAAAGGAAGATGAGGAAGATCGGTATAAGAGACGTATATGAAGAGATGCATCAAGCAGCTAATTGCATAAAAGAAGCTGCAGAATACACGCAAACGGTGATGCAGAATAAATCGTTGAAGTATTTAAACTAGGAGCTAACAGTTTATTAGGCTCCACAAAATATTCCGCATCATCCACGCAAATAACCGTTAAGCTTTAGTTATAGAGGTTACTAACAAATGCAATATAGGAGAGATGCTTGTTAAAAGAGCGGGCACGAAAAGGAAATTCTAGATGTCGAAGTAGAGGTAGAATTCGTGGGGATGTGGTCGCATAGAGACCTCGAAGTATTCTTTCAACTCGATTTCTATTATACGCTCGATCGCCTCTGAGGGGAAGATGGGTTTCAGGAACTCTCGGTCGCTCTTTAACGCTTCCACCGCCTCTTTTAGGCTTCCTGGGAGCTCCTTTATGCCGAGTTCACGCCTTCTTTCAGGCGTCAGCTTGTAGATGTTTTCGTCGAGGGGATCGCCTATCTCGATCTTCTTCTTAATACCATCTAGCCCA
>JAAOZN010000060.1 GCA_011605775.1 Nitrososphaerota archaeon
CTTGCAAAGTTTAGACTGCGAAATCGATAGTGGAATCTGCTCGGTTCTTCTGAAGCATCTATCCGATTAACTCATAGACTCTTCTGAGTTCTCAGAGTGGGGTCGGTGGGATTTGAACCCACGATCACATGGGCCCGAGCCATGTAGCCTAGACCAGACTAGCCGACGACCCCGCTCTGTACACTAACAAAGCTTCCACTCAGCTTATATTTATGCTAAGGGCTCTTGCATTCAGTTCGGCTTATATAATACGCTTCCTACGTCTTCGCCTACGCTGTAGCCTTTGAGCCGCCTTGTAAGCTCTTCTGCGAACCTCTTGGATGATAGTGCATCGATAAATCTTTGCACCGCAACCCTACTTAGCTTCTCAACTGGTATGAGAAAGTCGAATCTCTCTTCGGCGAGAGGTATGAAGTCGAGATCGTACGCAGAAGCCCAAGCTTCGACACCCACACCAACATCAGCCCTACCCTGCGCTACAGCCGCAGCTACTGCTGAATGTGTCTTCGCTTCTCTAGTGTAGCCTCTAATCCTCAAAACCGCTTCGCTGAGGGGTATTAGTGTTGATAGGTTGTGATCTATCAGCACCCTAGTCCCAGAGCCCTTATTCCTGTTTATGAAGACCACATCATCTCTAAGCAGATCCTTAAACGAGCGTATATTCTTCGGGTTACCCTTCTTGACTATAAAACCCTGCATCCTTGAGTAACCCCTAATTAGAACAGCGCTCTTCTGCAGACCGTAGACTTCGATAAAGGGCGTATTGTATTTTAGGGTCTGCTCGTGCAATAGGTGTGTTCCAGCTATATCTGCTTCACCCCTCTTGACAGCGAACCAACCCATAAGACTGCCCACATTCACTATCTTAGCGCTCAACCCAGCAATCTCTGTAATCAAACTAACACCAGGGCAGTGGCTGCCTATGATAACTAAATCAACAAGCTTAACCCTCTGAGAGAGAAGATGAACATCAACAACCTCCCCCTCATCCAGAAACTCCCTATCCTCACCAACCTCAATGAAGCCGTCAGCAAAGCTGAGCGCAGAAGCAGCACCTGGGCTCCCTAACACAGGGTAAGCGACCAACCCCCGTGGCGATGTGACTAGGTGCACAGGCACATACTCTCTTTTACCACGCCCAGCAGGAACACGGTAGGGTAGATGCGCGCGTTGAATACTCTCCACCTCGCCCCTGAATCCAGCTAGCTTCTGTATGATCGGTCTAGCGAAGACGTAGAAGGCTATCATAGCGGAGAGCGGGAAGCCAGGTAATCCTATGAAGATCTTACCATCCACCACACCAGCAACCGTAGGCTTCCCAGGTTTGATCCTCAGCCCGTGTACGAGGAGCCCGGGCTTACCTAGCTCATCCACTACCCTATAGATTATGTCCCCTAAACCAGCGGAGGTGCTACCTGAAGTTATGATGATATCTGACTCTCTTAGGGCTGAGGCTACAGCACCTTTTACTTCCTCGAATCTGTCTCCAAGTATACCTAGGTACTTTGCTGAGCCTCCGCTTTCTTCTACCAGGGCTTTGAGCGTGAAGCCGTTTACATCGTACACCTTCCCATATGGTAGGTTTGTGCCAGGTGGTTGGAGTTCGTCTCCGGTCGAAAAGATTGAAACATTTGGTCTTCTGTATACTTTAACCTTGCTGTAGCCTGAAACTATCAGCACAGCTATCTCTCTGGGTGTTAGTAGGGTTCCTTGGTGTAGTACGATGTCTCCTACTGTCAGATCTGCTCCAGCTTCTCCTACATTTTCGCTTGGGGCTGCGCTTCTGTAGACCAGTATGTAGTCTCCATCCCTCTTCGTGTATTCAACCATAACTACAGAGTCTGCGCCTTTGGGTAGGGGTGCTCCTGTTGCAACCTCAACCGCCTCGTTTAATCTAACCTCTACCTCCGGCTTCTGCCCCACTTCAACTCTACCGACTACCTTTAGCCTAACTGGGTTGTCTTCGTCAGCACCAGCAAGAGATCTTGAATCGACAGCATACCCATCGACTTCAGATCTGTCAAAGGGTGGTGAATCGGCTTTAGAGTAGATCGTTTCAGCTAATATTCTTCCAGCTGCCTCTTCGAGGTTAACCTCCTCTACGCCGAGTGGCTTTAGGCCGCCGAGTGCTTCTGCTATTCTACCTATCCCTTCTTCTACACTCAGCAGCCTATGGAAGACCACCGCCAACTTTAACCACCATGCTTAGAGAGGCGCCTCTATAGGTTGGATAAGATACGCTTCAACTTCGTCTCCTTCATCAAACCCCTCCACATTCTCTTCCACTATGATCATCGCGTTGGCTTTCGTCATAGATGAGAGCAAACCTGAGCCTGTTAACTTAATCGGCTCTATAAGGTAACCTGAAGGGCTGGGCATAACCCTCGCTCTAACAAAGCAGCGATACCCGACCTGTGTGGCAAGTTTTCTAGTCAGCCTACCCCTTACTTTAGGTTTCGGCTCTGGTTTTGTGCCGTAGATGAAGTTTATCACCTCATCTACGAAGACCTCGAAACCCACAAGCGCTGCTACTGGGTAGCCTGATAGTATGAATATGGGTTTACCACCAACCACACCAGCCCCTGTTGGTTTCGCTGGTCTCATGGCTACGCCGTGCACGATTAAGCCAGGTGAGCCGAGCTTTTGAACCGCCTCTGGCGTAAGATCTTTTTCACCTAGGCTAGTTCCCCCAGTTGTGACTATGATATCACATATCTCTAATCCAAGCCTTAATCTCTCTAATATCTTGTTTAACTCATCTTCTACTGTGCCTAGGTCTACGGGTATGCAGTTTCTCTCTTTTATTAGCGCTGTTAGCATAGGTTTGCTGCTGTTCACTATTTCGCCTAGCTTCACTTCCTCTCCGAGTTCCTTAAGTTCGCTTCCTGTTGATAAGATGCCTATTCTAAGTTTGCGGTAAGCTTTCACTTTAGTTATGTTTGCTGAGGCTAAGGCGCCTATATGCCAAGGTTTCATCCTTGTACCTTTTAGAAGCAGAGGTTTACCTTTTGCAAAGTCTTCCCCTTGCTTGGAGACATTCCTCCACTTTGCCACAGGGCTGTAGATGAGGACTTTGTCGCCGACCCTTTTTGTCTGCTCTACCATGACTACGGCATCCGCACCTTGTGGCATAGGTGCTCCTGTAAATATCTCAACAGCAGTGCCTGAAGAGATCTGCGGTATCTGGGAGGGTTCTTGTCCAGCTTCTGATTTGCCGATGACGGTCAGTTCTATTGGGTTAGTTGGCGTAGCGCTAAAGGTGTCTGATGATAGGACCGCATACCCCTCTACAGCTGAGCGGTCAAAAGGAGGCACATCTATTGGTGAGATGACGTCTTCCGCCAGCACTCTGCCGACACATTCACTTAAGGGTACGTCCTCAACCTCGATAGATAAGTTGAGGCTCCCCTTTATCTTTTCAAGGGCCTTATTCACTGTTATGAGCTCTGGGAAGCCGGACATCTTCTGCCTAACCATCACTACCCATTATTTATACATGGACCCCTTAAACCTTTACCAGATGCTCAAGGACCTTACTCTTAAGAGTGGTTAACGCATGTTCAGCGACTTCTAAAGGTGCACTGCCTGATGCAAACTCGGGTTTTCCTCCGCCTCGCCCGCCAAAGCTCTGAAGCACATCTTTCAATAACGCACCACAATTAAGCGCTAAATCCTTGCTTCTGCCCAGCACAAAGAAAGCATCTCTCTGCTCATCAACCAGCAACACGACGCTTCTTCCCTTTGCTATGGTTTCGCCAGCGTAGTCCATAAGAGCTTTACGCTCCACCTCTTTGTAAAGAGCGGCGTACACCTTGATTCCATTAACTTCTTCTGGCTCTAGTTGCTCAAGTATGAGCTTAGTTAGGTGGGCTGCTCTTCTTCTAAGGTCTTCTACTTCTTGCTTCAGATTGATCGCCGTTTGTAGGACTGTCTTTTGGGATGCGCCTAATGCCTCGCTCACTCTCATATGTAGGGCTATGGTTTCTGCCGCATATTCTTTAGCTTTCTCACCTACTTCAAATCTAATCTGGTAAAGCTCTTCGCCAGCCTTCGAGAAGCCTGTAACGAATATGCATCCGCATTCTTTTGTGTTGCTTACGTGCTTTTTTGTGCAGGCTGAGTAGTCGTATCCCTCTACTTCTATTACTCTTACTCTGCCAGTTATTCTCTCATCGTAGGATCTTAGGTTGGGAATAGCTTTCTTCGCCTCCTCCAGATCCTCGAAGAACCATTCCTTGACTTCTCTGCCTTCGTCTATCACCCTATTCGCAGCCTTGACAGCCTCGGCGACTACTTCCCAGTCCAACCTTGGTGTGCGTAAATAGAGGGTGTTGCCCTTCTCATCGTGCACAACTTTGATAGCTGAAGCTTCTGGTATTAGCCGCTTTATACTAGCCATAAGTATATGCTCAGCGGTATGCGCCTTCTCCAACCTCTGTCAACTACACCTTCTTAATAAAAGAATTTAAGTACATCCTATGTTGCTTAATGAAGTATGCGAGCGTATGTCCTTCTTACAACAAGACCCGGCACTTCCGAAGAAGTTGTGAGTGCCATAAAGGCTGCACGTAACATAAAGGGTGTTGTGCAGGCTGACTCCGTTTATGGGCGCTTTGATGCTGTAGTTGTGATCGAGGCTGAAGATCTAGAGACCATCAGTAGGACGCTATATAAGGTTATAGAGAAGATGCCTAACATCGTCCACACCGAAACTCTGCTTACCGTCTTCTAGCAGGTGCTTTCACCCCATGGCTATCAGAGCCTTCGTGCTGCTCACAACCAAACCCGGAACCTCCCAAGAAATAGTTACCTCCAGACGGATAAAGGGGGTAAAGATGGCGAGCTCGGTCTTCGGAAGGTTTGATGCTGTTTTAGTCATCGAGGCGAAAGATCTGCAGGAGCTAGCTAAGATCATCTACGAAGTCATCGCTACCCACCCTAATGTTGTGCATACAGAGACCTTGATCTCAGTCTTCCCACCCGGAACTCATAGAGTAGAGAGCTAGTATCTTGGTGACCGGGTTGGCGAACATAGAAGGGATCATACTCTTTAATCTAGCGAAAGGCGGTGAAAGAGAGGTTCTTGAACAGATTAAGGGTCTGGATGGTGTGAAGAAGGTCTTTGCAGTCTACGGGGAGTATGATGGCGTCGTCATCTTTGAGGTAAAGAATCTTAGCGAGCTTAAGAAGATCGTTAAGACGATGAGGTCAATAAAGGTTGTGACAAAGACCATCACCTACATAGCGATCTAACGCGGCAGCGTTCTGAAGTAGCATCTAGGCGCTCTAGGAGGGCTGCTACTATGAGTGGTAGGATGACTGTGGCTTCGCCGTGCACCGTAATCTGCTTAGCTTTAACATTAACCTTGCCCCAAGAGATAGCCTCCCTCACCTCAGCCCCGCTTAGGCTCCCGTCATACTCCACGGCTGTCGTTATGTAGACCGCGTAATCTAAGCCTCCTCTGAACTGGTTCCACCAGAGCGTGTGGTGCTTAGAGATGCCCCCACCTATCATCAGCGCCCCGCTCCTCTTAGCCTTAAAGACTATCGAAGCAAGTTCCTCTTCGTCCCCTAAAGGATCTATCATTATGCTCTTATGCCTCTGCCAGTAGAGCCAGATCTGACTGCCTACCGCGCCGTCGGTTAGGCCGGGGATGAAGACCTTCACACCTTTCCTCCAGCACCAATATAATATCGAGGATTCGTCTTGGATGTGCTCACCCAGCTTAGCCGCCAACAAGCTAGATGTAATCCTACACCCATCTGGTATGATCTTTTCGAAGAGGGGTTGTAGATGCTTCTCGAGGAGCGGACCATAGGAGTCTCTGGGTAGAATTATGTTACCAAGCCTGTGGTACCCCTTTCTATACAATGTTTTGTCGTTGAGCTGAAAGGAGCCGTGGAAGTAGGCGCCCCAGCATCTGGCTAGGTCGTGATCTAATGTGCCGCAAGTAGTTATGATGACATCAACAAGCCTCTGTTTAACAAGCTCCCTTATGACCCCCCTTAGACCAGTCGCTACCGGCGCTGCTGGGAAGGATAGGAACTTTACACACCGTTTATCTTTGACCATCTGCTCAAGTACATCCACAGCCTCTGCTAAGAGCCTTCCTGTGAAGCCACCCGCTCTCCTCATCTGCCTAACAAGGGCATCGCAGGTCATAGGTTTGCTCAGCTCTATATCATCAACTTTAACCAACATATTGCTTCACCTTCGCCAATATTTTATCTACTTCCCTCTGAGGGAAACCCAACCCCGCACTAAGAATCTCTTTAGCCCTTTCAACATCACAGATCTTCGCATAGATCTCTTCACAAGCTTCTCTAACCTCCCAAGGGTAGAAGACCCAACCCCTTACCTTCTGCAGATAGTAGTCTGGCACATAGGTTGTCCCCTCTTTTACAAGTAGGGTTGCGCTCCTAACCTCTTTAGCGCCGTATTCTCTGGTTAACTGAACAACGGTGGTTAAGCTCTGCCCAGAATCCACTATATCATCCACGATCAAGACCCGTTTACCCCATATACATTCTTTCGGCGGCTTCTGATACACCTCAACGCCCCTTCTTAAACCAACCTTCTCATAAGACCTCAAGTTCACTGTGTAGACTTTACTTATGCTCAATCTATCAGCCACCAAAACCCCGATTACAGCCCCTCCCTTCATAACAGCCAATAGTGTATCGGGTTGATGTGAGTTGTGGATGCGCTCAGCCAGATCTGAAGCATAACCCTCAACTTCAGCCCAGCTTAGAGATAGGTAGGTCGCCCCTTCTAAATCTACACTTAACATCGCCTCTACTATAGGTTTAGGGGGTTATAGTTATTCCTTTAGGGAGCTTACGGAGTTAATAGTGAAGCGATCCACACTACGAGATATGCTACGATAAGCAGCACACCAGTAAATATAGCGGTCTTCACCGTGCTCGCCATCGCCGGTATCATCCCCAAGTTATCCTCGTATTTCGCTTTAAGCACCTTATAGGCTATTCTAGCGTGTGGTATGGTAGCGAGCCCTATCAAAGCGGTTAGAGGTATGATGTTTGTAGCAGAAGATATTACCAAGACGATGTATGCCGATGCGAAGATGTATTTTAAGACCCGCGCAGCCCTCTCCTTCCCCAACCTAGCCACAACGTGATATCTCCCAAACTTCACATCAGCTTTCGTATCTGGAAACTCGTTGACATAAAGTACTGCTGCTGTCAGTATACCGGTTACCAAACCTATCAAACCAGCCTCTAGCGACAAAGCAGATGTTTGGACGAAGTAGATGCCGAGGAGAAGAGGGGGTCCGAAGCATAAACCAACCAACACCTCGCCGAAGCCTATGTGGGATATTATGGGTGAATAGAGCACAATACCCACACCAGCAAACACAATTAGAAATATTAGGATGGGGTTAAAGGCGCTAACATAAAGGAAGTATAAGCCTATACCTAACCCGAGGAGCAGAAGAAGAACGCCCTCAACCAATACACCCCTAGGAGTCATCCTCCCACTGGGCAAGATGCCGCTCCCACCACTGAAGGGTGTGCGCTCTGTTTCAACGTTGATGCCACTACGGTAGTCAAAGTAGTCGTTTAAAACGTTAGCAGCAGCGTGCAGCGCTGCAACACCCACCAGCGTTAAGACCGCATAGAGAGGGTTAAAGTAACCATCCTTTAGGGCGACTAGAATGCCTAAGATCGTGAAGACGATGGAGAGTATAAGGAAGGGTGGTCTAAGTTCCTCGAACCAAACCCTAACCTTGCTCATCTAATCTCCCCCCTCTCCATCAACCAAGATATATGTGTTAAACGCTCCTCTTAACTTTATATTCACTTAAACAAATTTGGCTACAGAAGAATCTGCCTTCGTCCTTAACTAAGTTCGCTTCCTCTTTAATCTCCTTTCTACAATTGAGGCATTTGACCTTAACACCGACACCAACTCTAGCACTAAACCCCCCGCGATCAACCGGATTGTCAATAATCAAGCTTGATTTTAGCGATTCAACGCCATCTAAAGCGGCTAACTTCTCACCGAACTTCTGTATACCCTTCACATCGTTCGCCGTAGCTAAGATGATGAGGTCATATTCGCCGAAGGTCTGGTAGACAGCATCTACCTCAGGGAGGTTGGCTATGTTCTTTAAGATTTCTTGCATCTTCGGTGCCTTCACCTTTAATGCTAGGAATGCTGCTGCGCAATCAATCTTCCTAAGATTTAAAGAGGCTTTAACTTGCAGCACACCCATCTCTTTCAGCTTCTTTAACCTACTTCTTACGGTCGGCTCGCTTATGCCAAGAGATGCAGCGATATGCTTTGTTGGCAGCCGCCCATCTTCACGTAACGCTTTAGCGATGCGGTAATCGAGCTCGTCAAGCATCATCCATCCATCAACCAACCCACACGGCTCTGTTAAGATCGCTGACCACTATCCGCCAACTACACTTATAAATGATCTTCTCCACCACACACTTGATATGAGCTTAGACCCAGATCTCGCTAAACTAGCTGTGGATCACGGCCTCTCTCTAGGTGCTGATTATGTGGAGGCGAGGCTGCACCACATATTAGAGGTCGGCTGCCTACTTAGAAACTCAAGCCCAGAGCCAACCATACTAGTTGACTCAAATGGGTTGGGTATTAGGGCACGTTATAAAGGGGCTTTAGCCTTCGGCGCCTCCAACACACTATCAACTCAGTCAGTCAAGGAGCTTGTAGAAGAGGTGGTTAAAAGGGCTAAGGCGTCCACTGGGCTAGTAGGCGAACCCATCGAATTCAGCGGCGAAGAAATGGGTAGGGGGAGTTGGTCAGCTGAAGAGAAAGAGAGACTTGAGGATATAGGTGTGCAGACGATGCTCAAGCACCTAAGAGAGTTAGATGATGTCATAAAAGATGGCTTCCACGGCGTTTCATTCACAAACAGGTTGCTGATGATAGAAACCTCTGTAGAAGAGAAGTTCTACGTAAACAGTGATGGTGCTGAGCTACGTAGCAGAGTGCCGAGGCTGAGCATATCATCATTCATCAACGCCAGCTACAACGGAAAGAACTACGCCATAACGATTCCAGCAGGCTACTCCTCCATAGGTGAGAGCGGAGGATGGGAGGTCGTGAAGCGCCTAGACCCATACACCTTCTTCAGAGAAGAAGGCTCTAATCTGGCGAAGGCTGTAAAGAGCGAGCGCAAACCCCCCTCGGAGCCGGTTGACGTAGTCCTTGGACCTGATGTCGTAGGTTTAGTTGCCCACGAATCTTCTGGGCACCCTGCTGAGGCAGACCGCATACTTGGAAGAGAAGCCGCTCAAGCTGGGGAATCTTACCTAAAGAAAGACAGCTTGGGGTTAAAGGTTGGGAGCAGCGAAGCGTATGTGAGTGATGACCCAACTATACCGCACTCCATGGGCTTCTACCTCTACGATGAGGAGGGTGTGAAGGCTAGAAAGAGGCGGCTCATAGAAGCGGGTGTGATAAAGGAGTATCTACATAACCGCGCTACCGCAAACGTCTTCTCAACAAAAAGTAATGCTGCGTCGAGAAGCGTAGCCTACAACCGTGAGCCCATCATAAGGATGGCGAACACCTATGTTGAGCCCGGAGACTATAGTTTTGAGGAGATGCTTGAAGGCATCAAGTTAGGCGTCTACATAAAGTCGTTTATGGAGTGGAATATAGATGATGTGAGATTCAACCAAAGATACGTAGGGTTAGAAGCTTATCTGATAGAGCGAGGCAAGCTCAAAGAAGGTGTGAAAGCACCTATTCTGGAGGTTACAACACCAAAGTTCTGGAGCAGCCTTGACGCCAGAGGTAAAGACATTCAGTTTAGGGCTGCGAGCTGCGGGAAAGGCGATCCTATGCAGGGAGCTCCTGTTTGGACCGGCGGTCCTCACATTAGGCTTAGAAACATAAGGTTGGGTGCGAGGTGAAGATGCTTGGATCTTGAGCCTATAGCGTCAGAGGTTCTCGGCGAGCTCGTTAAATTAGGTGCTGAAGATGCTTCAGTGATCGCAGCGCAGAGTTTCGAGAGGATGGTGAGGTTCAGCAACAACACCATATCTGTAACCAAGTCCATAAAGGATGTTGTCGTCTTCGCATACGCCGCCTTAAATAAGCGTAGGATAATGGGCTCAACCTCTAACCCCTCTCAAAACGCGCTTAAAGAGTTCGCCCGACGGCTTATCGAATCTTGCAAAATTCTTGATGCAAGCACAGAATATGCGCCTCTACCGAAAGGGCCATTCACCTACCCAACACACACAAACTACGACCCAAAGATAGAGTCGTGCGAAGAAGGGGTTTTGGAAGAGTACGTTAAGCAAATAATAGACCAAGCGATCAAAGCTGGCGGAGAAAGAACCGCAGGAGCATTAACCGCTGAAGCCAGCAGGATAAGCATCGCAACTACAGGCGGTATTAGGCAAAGTGACCGATCCACTAGAATACTGCTCAACCAAAGAGTCTTTGTAGGCGATGCTAGTGGACACGGGTTAGCTTGCTCAACACGCCTCAACACATTTAACCCTCTAGCTGCTGCTGAAGAAGCGGCTGAATACGCTAAGAAGGCTGTAAACCGAGGCCCGTGGAGCGAGGGCGTATATGATCTGATCCTCTCGCCTACGGTAGCGGCTGACCTTATTCAGCACGTAGGTGAAGCAGCCTCAGCCTTTGCTGTCGAATCAGGCATCTCATTTCTGGTGGGTAGGGTTAATGAGGAGGTAGCCTGCGATCTACTTACCCTTGTAGATCACGGTGTGGCAGATGGGGCGGTGAACACAAGGATCTTTGACGATGAGGGTGTAGCCACTAGGGATAATGTGATTATCGAGAGGGGTATACTTAGAACCTACCTTCACAACTCGAGCACAGCGAAGAGGTTTAATGCATCGACGACAGGCTCCGCTGGGATAATAGACCCCCATCCTTGGAACCTCGAAGTGTACCCTGGGCGCTACAGCCCAGACGAAATGATAAAAGAGGTGAAGGAGGGTTTTCTCATAACTAACAACTGGTACACCCGATTCCAGAATCTTAGGACGGGCGATTACTCCACCCTTCCCAGAGACGCTACCTTCTACATCAAAGACGGTGAAGTAAAGTATTGCGTAGCGGGGCTTAGGATAAGCGACAGCCTACCTAGGCAGCTAAAGAGCATCTCAGCGATCTCAAAGGAGCGTAGGTGGATCTACTGGTGGGAGGTCACCACACCGACTCTAGCACCGTATCTGCTCGTTAAACAGGTAAATGTAACTAAGGCTGTTGGGTGAACCGCAAATATTTTAAAACCATAAAAACTATACCTACGTCCACTAAAGGGCGATGACAAAATGCCAGAATCATCGACAACCATACTTATAGGTAAGAAGCCTGTGATGAACTATGTTCTCGCGTGCCTAACCATGATTCAGAACGGCGCCAACGAGGTCGTCTTGAAAGCTAGGGGCAGAGCGATAAGCAAAGCAGTCGACACAGCTGAGATCACACGCAAAAAGTTCGCACAAGATATCGTAGTGAAGAACATAAAGATAGACACGGAGCAGATAAAGAACGCTGAGACAGGCAACGTCAGCAACGTCAGCTCGATCGAAATCTACTTGGGGAAAGCGGCTTAAAGCCCCTTTCCTAATTTTTTCTAAATTTTCTTTTTTAGAGCATATAGGTTTATTTACCCTTATTCGCCCTCCACTGTACGGATGCCTATAAAGACCCCCATCTGCTCCTTCGACGCTAAGACTGGCATACTCTGCCCTAAATGTGAAGCTAGGCTTAGAGGGGGTCATATTAGTGAGCTTGATGTTGAAGCTTCGATCAAGTTGACTAAGTTGTCTGAAAAGCTGCCTGAATTAGAGAGGGTTTCCCTCATCAGAGCTCAGGCTGTGGATGGCGTATATGTGCTGACCTTTGCCGCTGGTAATCTTAGCATCCTTCGCTCGAATCCGTCTATCAGTAAGAGTATCGATGAGGCTATGGGTGGTAAGACGCTTCTTATAGAAGCGGAGTCTACTGACAGAAAGCTTCTTGAAGACCTCTTCTACCCTATAAGGATCTTGACGGTTAATATAGTCTGGCTACCTGATGGCAGCAAGCTTACGAAAGTGATAATCCCAGGCAGGAAGACTGAGCGCTTCCCTTTGGATATAGAGTTGATTAAGAAGGTCGTTAAGGCTGTCCGTAACATAGATCTTCTGGTGGAGTTTGAGCGCTCAGCATACGTGAAGGCTGAGTAAAAGCGGGGTAAAGGTTCTTAAATCGCTCGAAGTGCTGGTTATGTGTGGAGTGTAAGGAGCCTTATGGTAAAGGCGGCTTAAGCAGTCTAAGGACGCATACAGCATCGCAGCTTAGCGAAGACCAGATTGGGCAGAGTGTGAGGGTAGCTGGTTGGATCGAGGATATACGCCCCTTAGGCTCTCTAGCGTTTATCACGGTGCGGGACGCCACAGGCATAATACAGCTCCTCCTCCGCAAAGAGATGGGTCAACTATA
>JAAOZN010000061.1 GCA_011605775.1 Nitrososphaerota archaeon
GGCCTGTGCTCACTAAAGACGAATACGCTATAGTTAAGAGGGCTGGATGCGTGGCGCTTATTGTCATCCCGCCTAAAAAGAGTTAATATCATCCTCTAGAACCAGCTCCTATAGGCTTGTCTATTGCGGAAGAATACTTTAAGGCTGGTAAGATAGCGGCAGAGGTCAGAGAGAAAATCAAAAGCAGCATCAGCATAGGCTCACGGCTTCTTGATGTAGCTGAAATAGTGGAGCAAAACATAATCGGTAGAGGCGCACAACCAGCTTTCCCTTGTAACATTTGCATAAACAGCGTTGCAGCACACTACACCCCACTCCCCCAAGACGATCTAAGGGTGAAGGAGGGTGATGTCGTTAAAGTCGATTTCGGGGTGCAGATAGATGGCTACATAGTCGACACAGCGTTCACGCTATCGTTTGACGCAAAGTATGATGCACTGGTTAGAGCTGCGGAAACTATGCTCCAAGAAGCGTTAAACGTAGTTAAAGCTGGTGTTAGGGCTGGTGAGGTCGGTAGGGTTATACACGCGGCTGCGCAGCGTCTAGGCTTTAAACCTATTCTGAACCTCTCTGGCCACGCGATCGCGCCATACCTTGTGCACGCCGGGCTTTCCATACCTAATACCTACACCGCTGGCACGCCTCAGCTTAAAGCTGGCCAGATCTACGCTATAGAGCCCTTTGCGACGACGCAAAAAGGTGCTGGTATAGTAGTTAATGGGCCTGTAACTAACATCTTCAGCATAGTAGCTAGAAAACCAGTTGGCGAGCCAGCATTAAACAGGTTTGTCGATGAACTCTGGTCTAGGTTTAGAACTCTGCCGTTCACTTATAGGCAGATAAGAGATCTGGGCGAAGCTGGTTGGTTGGAGCGCGCTGTGAAAGCTTTGATTCAGAAGCGTGTGTTAAGAGGCTACCCTATGTTGGTAGAGGCTCATAACGAGTTTGTCGCTCAAGCTGAGCACACCATCACGCCTGTTGAAAACGGTGTGATTGTTCTTACTCAGTAGGTTTCAGCGGCTCAGCGTAGATCATCGTTATGTACAGGTTGCCGCCGCACTTCTTACACTGCCCATTTCCTTTATACACGTAGTCGCCTACCGTGAAGGAGCGTTTGCTCTTCTCGCCGCAGCTTAAGCACTCCTCTATTGTGTAGACGATCTGCTTACCCCTCTTTTCACCTATGGAAGGTATCATCGTAGCCATTCTCTACTGAGCCACCCCAAGGGTGTTTCCTACGCCTACTATAAGAACGCTATCAGAAGGCTGGGTCTTCTCTTCTATGAGCCTGTAGACGATCTTAATCACCTTCTCAGCAGCCTCAGCAACCTCCTTCCTCATAACAGATATCGCATCAATAAGGGACTGCTTGATAACCACCGCGTAGAGAGGAATATTATGCTTCGTAGCAACCTCCTCGATCTTAAACCGATCAACCCCTATGCCACCAATAGCAGCTCCCACACCCTCAGCTATCTCCCCCGTCTTCTCGCCCTCAAGCTTCAAAGCAGCGTCTATCATAATCACAGCATTTATCTTCACACCCATCTCCTTTATCAACTTCTCGACAGCCGTGCCCGGCTCACCTACATTACCCCCAGGACCAGTCGCTTTGATCAAATAGAGTGTCCTACCTTTGTATTCGGTCTTCGCCAGCAAGGTGTCTCTTGAAATCTCAGTCTTCTCAAGGTTGAGCATCATTCTACCCACAACCATAGGTCCGATGCCGTCACCGATAGGTTGAGACTGTTTGAATGCATCCAATGCGTTAACTAACGCATCTGCTTCCTGAAGTACCATCGGCATAATCATCTGGAGCTGCACAAGAATGTAGATGTTTGAAGTCTTCTTACCCAAGAGGTAGAAGTGTCTAACAAGTTTGTAGATGTAGTTGATGGATGAAGCCGCCTCCAGAATGTTCTCAGCAGTACTAACCTTGGTCGAATCGCTTTCAGAGGCTAGCCTTCTTATCTCCGAGCGTATTCTGTCGTTTCTAATCGTAACCACATGCTCTATCTTCCTCACTATACCCGCAGGATCTAAGTCCACTGGCATAATGGTAAAGTATTCAAGCAGCTGATCCACCTGCTCCTGAGGATCAGACTTTGGTTTAAGGTGGTTAACAAGATAATCTATAACCTCTTTCCTTGACTTCTCACGCATAACCTTCAGCTTACCCAACGCCCTTGAAACTTCGCCAAGTATCATATAGGCTTGAATCCTCTGACCGTAGAAGAGAAAGAGCAAGAAAGGTAGATAGAACAGTATAAGGTAAAGGGTGTTATCGCCGAACTGCCCAGGTCCTACTTGTAGAGGAATCAACTCAACTACCCGTTGTTTTAGATGTGAACACGCCACTCTTTAAGCCTTTTCCCTTAAGAGATGTAAAGGCGCCGGCACCGCCGCTTCGCGAAGCCTCCCGGACTTCACTAACACGGCGGCGACACACGGTTTGACTTCTGGGTTCGGAATGAGACCAGGTCGAGCCCGTGTGCTGTGGCCGGCTGACTTATGCTTGCTGTGTGGTGGTAGATTAATTTATCGCCGCTAGATGGAGAAAAGTTGATTTAAGCCTCCAAC
>JAAOZN010000062.1 GCA_011605775.1 Nitrososphaerota archaeon
CTACTAGCAGACATCCCTATCAGCCAAAAGACATAAAATGAGTGTTTTACCATACTTTGAAGTCGGCGGTTAAAGTGGGTGTAGCACCTCTCACTAAGGTTACACTTTTACTACCCCGAAGCGAGCTCAACGACTGCCTCAGAAGCCTTTTTGAATTTGAGTGGTTCCACCCTGAGCAGCCTGAGTCCTCTGTGGCTGATCCCTACTTGAGCGATTTGAATGGTAGAGCCTTTAGGCTCTTTGCGAATCTAGACGAGCTTGTAAAGAAGCTAAGTATACCCCTTGAACCTAATGTGCTAGAAGTTATTGGAAAGGGGTATAGGGTGGAGAAGGATGTTAAGAGCGCCAAAGATTGGGCAGATCTTATCCAAAGACTTGAGGCTGAAGCAGCACCGATTATCGACACCCTAACCTCTCTTCTTGAAGACACTACACAGCTGCGTAAGAAGATATCTGACTACGAGGCTCTTAAGGCTGCGCTTTACACGATCCAGCAGTTCTCGATAGATTTGGATGCTCTCTCAAGGTTTAGAAGGGTCTATATAGTGTTCGCGGTAGCTGCCCTTAAGGATGTTGCTGAGATTAGGCGAAGCTTATCTGAAGCCCTTATTATCGAATGCCCTCTAACTAAGAACGACAGCGCCGTACTAGTCGTTGGCGCAAGGTCTGATGCTGATAAGATCGAGAAGGTGCTCCGCAGCTTCGAAGTAAAACCCTTCCTCATACCTCAAGACCTACCTCAAAACCCAGCAGCAGCCTACGATGCCGTTGTAAAAAGACTTGAAGAGGCCGAACGCCTCCTAGCAGAGTGTGAAGCCAAGTTGGAGGAGATGAAGGTTAAGTCAAGCACAAAGCTACTTTCACTTAGGGAAGCGGCGCAGGTAGCTTACACAACGATTTCTAGGCTTAGAAAAGCGGGTGATCTGAAGAGGTTCGCCGTTATAGAGGGCTACATCCTGAAAGAGAAGGTCGACGAGTTTAAGCAAAGGTATTCGTCTTACCTGCTCTTCTTTGAAGAGGCGAAGCATTCTAACCAGCCTACTCTTATGATTAATAAGAGGCCGATAAAACCGTTTGAGAACATTACATTAACACAAGGTGCTCCGAGAAGCGGTGAAATCGACCCAACACCCATCATCGCATTCATCTTCCCAATCTTCTACGGAATCATGTTTGGCGACTTTGGTCAAGGGCTGCTTCTCCTCATCTTCGGACTAATACTCAAGATCAGAGGAAGCCCCTCGCTAAAGCATTGGGGGGAGATAATAATGGCTGCAGGCGCATCCGCTACTGTTGTAGGAGCCTTGGTTGGTGAATGCTTCGGATTAGAGTTAGGCTCTCTGCCAGCTATTGGAGACTTCTTTAAACGCTTCCAGCTTCTACATCTTGTTGAGCACGGAGGCTTCAACATAGAGTCTGTAAGCACAATACTTACCGTCGCCATACTGATAGGAACCATTCATATCTTCGTAGGGCTTGTGCTCGACGTGCTCAAAGGTCTTAAGGAAGAGAGTAAGATCGAGCTCTTCACACTTAAGATCCCTTCACTACTACTCTATGTGTTTGGTGTAGGCTTCAGCCTATCATTCATAGCCTCAGGCTACAGCTTCTCAGAAGTCCTCACAAGCAGCAAACCAGTTCCGATCATATCAGATCTACTAGGCTCAACTGTAACAGCTAGCTCACTTTCAACAATAACGCTGCTGGTCTGCTTGGCGGCTGCTGCTTGGATAGTCATCGGCAAGCCACTAGAGAGCATATTAGCAAAAGGTCACGGAGAAAAAGGAAGCCCCTTCATGGGTATTATCTTTGGCATAGTTGAATTCCTACTTAGGTTGGTTGAGTTCCTAGCCAACACTATAAGCTACGCTCGACTTGGCATACTCCTTCTAGTTCACGCCGCCCTAATGTTCGCGGTAACTATGACTTTAAGCAGCGGCTTGGTAGGGCTGCCGATCTGGATTATAGGTAATTTAGGTGTTATGACTTTGGAGGGGTTGATCGTCTACATTCAGGACATAAGGCTTCACCTATATGAGTGGTTTACAAAGTTCTACGAAGGCACAGGTCAACTCTTCGCTAAGATAGCACCAGAAACCACATACGTCAAGATAAAGTGGGAATCTAAGATAGAAGGATCATCTTCGACATAATCTCTTTCGCTGAAAGCCCTTGCTCCACACCGAAAGCTAGGGCGGAGAGGTTTCTCACTTCAGCCTCCTTCAGCTTAACCAGAGCCAACGCCACGCCTAGACCTGAGATCTGCCAAGGAAAGGTCTTCACAGCCTGCTTATAGCTGTAGATCTCCAATTCAGATTCAAGCCTCCGCACCGCCTCTTCCCCAACTACACCTGTTGGTATGAGTTTGCCGTAGGGTGTTTCAGCGACCTTCTTTAGGGCTTCGTTAAGATTGGCTGCTCCTATCATGGCTTGAATCTTCTTTTGAGGTATGTTGAATGCCGCGTCAACTACGAGTTCTCTTGTTTGTGGTGTGGTAAGTTCCCAGATCTTGGCTCTCAATATGCTCAAAATGTTGTATCCATCTATATCTATTGATATGAAGGGTCTTACGTTCACCTGCTCCCTTATAGGACGGCGTTTCAAATATATGCTTCTTCTCGTCAATCTGTTGTATTCGTTGAGGAGAAGTGAGTAGAAGGCTTTGTCTAGGTAGGTGTCAAAGATCCTTAGATCACCCTTTTCACGATAGAGCTCAGCGGCTTTAAGGATTTCACCAGAGAACTCAGTCTTAGCCAAAGATTGCACCAATCCAGCTAAATCTGGTGCTGAAAGCGCTCTGACGATTAGGTCCCTTCTGGCGACCAGTTCCTCAGCATAAAGGTTAACCTTTGAAGCTATTTCATCATAGCTCAGACCAAGAGCCTTCCCCTTCGCTATTGTCTTAAGGTTCCAGATAAGGTGCTTGATATAGTAGGCTGTTAAGAAGGATGGTCTGGGCGACACTTTGATAAGTGAGTAGTGTGTCAATGCTAGATGCTCTCTGAAAGCCATCTCCAGCTTATCTGAGGTATAAGGTCTGGTAAGTTTGGAAACTACTTCATTATACGGTGTCCCTTTAAGCCTGCCGACTAGATCCTCGAGCCCTCTAGACTCTGCTAAGGTTTCAACCATCGCTTTCTGCAAAAGTATGCCTTTTTCTGCGAAGCACTTCACCATTAGATAGGTTTCGTCGGCAAGCTCGCCTCTAACCTTCAAAGCTTCTTTTCACCGATAATGGCTTTTACAGCCAAATCGACCGCCTTCTCAATGGACCTATCTATCTTAGCTTTCAATTCAATTAGCTCAGTTTTAGATTTTTGGAGGATCTCTTCCGCTTCCTTTTCAGCCTCAACCCTCGCTTTCTCCAGCTTCTCCTGCACTAACGCGTTTGCTTCGTTTAAGGCTTCAGTCATAGCTCTCTCCCCTTCTGCGGCAGCCAAACTTACTAAGGCACGCTTCGCTTCAGCCACCCACTTCTCTACTTCATCCAATTCTTTCTCTAACTTTTCTAGAGTGGATATGGCTTCTTGAACCCTAGATGCTGATTGCTGTAACAATCTCGATCCACTAGCTATACCTCAGACAATATTTAATTTTACCTCTATGCAAGGTCCCCAAGCCTAATCGTTTGAGAATTGCTATCATACCTCAGAATAAGGGCGTGCCTCCCCCACTCTATAATCCACTTAACCAGCTTGGCGGCATCTACATCTGGCATCTCCTCTTCTAACAATGCGATCAACTCCTCTTTACTCATCGCGTCACCTCTGTTCTTGAGCTGCTCAATTAGCCACTTAAACAAGCTGGTTCTTGAGAGCGTTTGATTTAGAATCTTCTTACGCTGCGTCGAGTTGCCCGCTAGGTACTCTTTACCCTTGTCGGTAAGTATGAGATCCCCTGAGTCGACTTTGATGAAGCCAAGCATCTCCGCAGCCTCTATGGCTGGAAGTATATCATCTAGTTCCAACATAAGCTCGTCTGCAATCTTCGCAGCATCCACCTTACCTTGGTAATCCTCCAATATCTCAAGAAGCCCAGCCACGATGCTGAGGTGGGTTCTCGGTATAGGCTCCAATCTTTTACCTTCAACCCCTTATCTTCTGCTGAGCATAAATATGTTACTCAGGCTATTAAAGATGTAATCTGATCAACGAGCGCATATAGTTTATCACTCCTCGGATCACGTGGTCTAGGAAGGTCTACAGGTACCTCCTTAATTATGGTTCCTGGTCTGTGGCTCAAGACGATTACTCTATTAGCAAGGTAGACCGCTTCCTCTACACTGTGAGTAACCATTATTACTGTGTCAGGCGCCAAATTAGGGTTTAGCCAAAAATCGACAAGCTCTTCCCTGAGGTGGGTTGCTGTCAAAGGGTCAAGTGAAGAAAACGGTTCATCCATAAGTAAAACGGTGGGCTCGGAGACGAGCGCCCTCGCTAAACCAACCCTCTGCTTCATACCGCCAGAGAGCTCTCTAGGATACGCCTCCTCGAACCCCTTCAACCCTATCATCTCAATCATCTTCAGAGCTCTCCTCTTCTTTTCTTCCTGAGAAATCTTCTTCGAATAAAGACCTATCTCAACGTTCTCCAAGACTGTGAGCCACGGGAATAGGGCGAAGCTTTGGAAAACCATAGCCATCTCGTCGCAAACACCTTTAACCTCAACCCCTTTGTAGAGGACTTTCCCATCAGTAGGGGGTATAAGACCACAAATTATTCTAAGGAGTGTCGACTTTCCGCAGCCAGAAGGACCAACTATGCAGACAAAATCCCCTTTATCCACAGCCATCGTGATATGCTCTAAAACTACAAATGGTCTTGCGGACTTAGATGCAAAAGATTTTGTTACGTTTTTTAACTCTAGGAGCGGCATCCATCTTCTCCTCTACTCGAACCTATATCGATCTAGCACATAGTGGTAAGCTCTCCTCCAGATCACTCTATTCATAAGCACAATAGTAGAAGTCATAGTAACAAGGATGATTAGAAGTAGGGTCAGGTTACCGAGCTCATACGCAGCCCTATCCAGCAAAGACCCTAATCCTAAAACCGCATATGTTTCACCACCGTAGTTTATGTACTCTGAGACGATAAGAGCGTTCCAACCACCACCCCAACCTGTTATGCTGCCTGTAATAAGTGCTGGCATTACGCCTGGCAACATAACCATCCTCCATAGGCTTAACCCTCTTAAACCAAAGGAGCGAGCTGCTTCAACGATATCAGAAGGTATGCTTCTGAAACCGCCAATTAAGTTAAATAAGATGTACCATTGCATCCCGGTCATCGTTAAAATTATCGAGGTTAAAAATAGACCGTAAGGCAGATGTATTGTTAAATTTATTATTAGAGGGAAGAGCGCAGTGGCAGGTATAGAGGCTAAAACATCTAGTAGTCCAAATGCAGCAGCACGCGCTCGCCAAGCCAGCCAAGCAGCCAAAGGTAGAGTCCACGCCAAGCTCGCCACATAAGCCAAACCTAACCTAGCTAAAGATGTGAAGAGCGCCTGAGGTAGCAAGCTCAGCTCCCTCAAAAATTGAGGTTGCTTAAGCGACCCCATAAACTCATTAACGCCCTCAATAATCCTCTCATGTTGATATAGCAAAATAATGGTAAGTGACGCAGCGACTAAAATAATCAAAAGAGTGGAGATGAATTTTTGATGCGTCCTCACTTTAGGTAGAGGTGTATAAACGACTGATATGATCTCTTTGGTCTTCTCTAAGCCTCGCAGCCTAACCGTAGGTAGAGTGGGTCTTTTCAGATGCTTTTCAAGCCATTTTAAGCTCCTCTGATAAAGTTTAGGTTGTCCTATTTCTTGAGCCGCGAAGGCTTCGTATCTAAAGCGTTCAGCATAATCCCTTAACGGAGCCCATAGCAGAAGATCTACAATTACAACCGAAAAGATGAGCGCACCTAACCCGAGGAGAGCGTGGCTCAGATTACCGGAGTAGGTCGCTTCAGCTATATAGCTACCTATCCCAGGCACTTTATACTCCTCCGAGCCAATTGTAATTATCTCCGCCGCTACCAGAAAGTACCAGCCACCAGCCCAAGACATCATCCCGTTATACACCAGTTTAGGCACGCAGCTAGGTAGGTAGAGCTTCATTAACCTCCCCGCTCTCCCTAATCTGAAGGCTCCTGATGCTTCAAGGAGCTCGCTAGGTATCGCTGAAACAGACTCGTAAGTTGAGAAAGCTAGGTTCCAAGCTTGACTCGTGAAGATTAAGAAGACGGCTGCTAACTCAACACCAATTCTAGAGCCCCCGAAGACCGCGATGAAGAATAGCACCGCTACCGGAAAGAACCCCAAGATAGGCACAGATTGGAGTATATCGAGAATAGGCAGCATAACCGACTCAGCCCTTCTACTTCTAGCAGCCACGATACCGTAGGGGATGGCGAAGAGGTAAGATAGGATTAGGGCTGCGAACTGCCTAAGTAGAGAGTAGGATAGGTTTATAAGAAGCAGCGGCGCTTCGTTGAGTAACCCCTCTATTTGAAGCTGCATCGCATAAAACCGGCAATCCCAATATTTATACACTTTTTCCGCAGATATGTAGATTAGCTCTGATGTTTATCAGCCTCAGCAAGAAGATAACCCAGGTGGATTCATCTAAACTTCATCCAGAGCTAGCTGGTGAGTGGAATTATCCCAAATAGCTAGGATTAGAGGTATAAAATGCCAAGAGTCTTTGGCAGCTGTAAATTTGTAGGGTTAAGATTGCTTCGCTTTGCTTCTAGCTATTATTTCTTGTGAAATCTGTTCCTTTGTTTTCCCTGTAACATCGATGCCCATCTTTATGGCAGTGACGATCAAGGGATCTACTTCTACCTTCGCCTCCTCTTTCTTCACACCCTCTTTCTCCTCCCCTTCTTCGCCTGCTTGCTTAAGCTCCTTCTTCGCTTGACCTAATGCTCTGGCTAATTTGGGTATCTGCCCCGGACCCCAGATCAGTAATATCGCTACGATAGCTATTATGACGATCCATTCCCAACCTACCACTACCATTATCTTTTCACTCTACCATCCCTACTTCCACAACACCATATATTTATTGTTTTAGAGTTACTCCAAGAACCACTCTACTCTTCCTTAAAGGATTCGTAAAATGTATTTGACTTATTCACCACGCCCTTCCTTACATAGCCGCTTCTAAACCATCTAATCTATAGATGTAGTAAAGGTTTAAAAAGCGTGGCATGAACCTCCAACCTTGGACTGGTGAAGGTTGGGTCACAGAAAGCGCAATGCGCCGCGGAGAGGGTCTTTAGCCTACAGACCTAGAGCGAGAGCTAGGCGTATTGTCCCCGCTCTTGAATCATTTGAGACACCCCAAGTTCTAAAGCCAACCATTCTCGGATTCGCAGGCTATAAGGTTGGTTGTATACATATCATAACAATAGATGATAGAGAAAAGACGCCTAACTTCGGTAAGCCACTCTTTAACGCCTCTACAATAATAGCTACCCCTCCTATGACTGTTTATGGATTCAGAGCATACACACGCGTAAACGGTGCGCTGCAAGCTTTTTGCGACGTGTACGCTAAGGCTCAGCCTAAAGATATAGAGCGGCTCGTAAAGATGCAGGTAAAGGACCCGAATGAGCCCATATCTAAGATAGAAAAGAACCTAGACTCGATTGTAAAATTTACTGCTTTGGTCTACACGAGGCCACGTGATGCCGGTTTATCGCAAAAGAAGCCCTTCCTCTTTGAAATTACGGTTGGCGGAGGAACCATAAAAGAGCGTTTCGAATACCTCAAATCCGTTTTAGGAAAGCAGATCAGAGTTAGTGAAGTGTTTAAGCCGGGCATGTATGTTGATGTAGCTGCCATAACGAAAGGTAAGGGATTTGAAGGCCCTGTTACAAGATTCGGCATTAAACGTAAGCAGCATAAGTCCAGAAAGAGTGTTAGGGCTGTTGGTGCGCTTAACCCGTGGCACCCAGCTACGATAATGTACACAGTACCAAGAGCGGGTCAACACGGCTTCCATAAGAGAATCGAGTACAACAAGAGGATACTTCTGGTGGCTAACCCGTCTGAAACTCCGATTACACCAAAAGGCGGCTTCCACAAATACGGTGTAGTGAACTGCGACTACATCGTGCTAAAAGGATCTGTGTCTGGACCAGTCAAGAGGCTCGTCAGACTAAGGTTTGCTGTAAGGCCCAAGAACCTCAAGGTTCAACCTCCTAAGATACTGGAAGCCAGCATACCTATTGGTAAAGGGTGAAATGTAGTTGGTTGAAGCCAACGTGTACGGGTTAGATGGTTCAGTCATCGACAAAATAGAGCTCCCAGAAGTTTTTGAAACCCCTTTCAGACCAGACGTGATCCAAAGAGTCTTCTGGGCTCTGTTCACACACCACTTACAGCCTCAGGGGCGCGATCCTCTGGCTGGTAAAAGGACGACCGCAGAATCACGTGGTGTTGGATTAGGTATCGCAAGGCTAGCCCGTGTGAAGGGAGGCGGTCCTAGAGCTGGTCAAGCGGCTGGCGTGGCTAGTGTAGTTAAAGGTAGGCAAGCCCACCCTCCTAAGGCTGAGAAGATCATCTGGAAGGCCATAAACAAGAAAGAGCGGCGGCTAGCCACAGCCTCTGCTATAGCAGCAACAGCCTTGAAAGATGTTGTTGCAGCAAGAGGTCACAAAGTGGATAAGATCCCTGCTCTACCGTTGATCGTAAGCGAGGAGATAGAGTCGATAAGTAAGGTTAAAGATCTACTCCCAGTGCTTGAAGTGTTAGGTCTTATGGATGACGTTGGTAGATCACAAGAGGGCATTAAAACCAGGTCGGGTAAACCACGAATGCGTGGCCGAACAAAGCGTATTCCGAAGGGACCTCTGTTTGTTGTCGCTGAGACGAAGGGGCTGGAGAAAGCTGTTGAAAATCTTCCTGGTGCTGAATGTGTAGTGGCTAAAGATCTTTCAGTACTACATCTTGCGCCAGGTGGTCACGCTGGTAGGTTGGTTGTTTGGTCTAGGGCTGCGCTTCAATCTTTGCCTAAAGGTGTTTTGGAGGTGTGTAAGAAGGTTGCGGCCTGAAGATGCTATGAAGATTATCTTATATCCCTATGTTACAGAGAAGACGTTTGATCTTATTGAGAAGGAGAATAAACTTGTGTTCATTGTGGATAGAAATGCTGATAAGAGTAAGATTAAGAAGGCTGTTGAGGCGCTGTATTCGGTGAAGGTGGAAAATGTGAACGTGCTGAATACTGTTAAAGGCAAGAAGGCGTATGTTAAACTAGCAAAAGAGAGTTCAGCCGCGGATCTAGCTGCCAAGCTAGGGTTGGTGTAGAAGGTTGGGTAAGAGGATAATACCTCAAAGAAGGGGTAAAGGAGGATTACAGTGGAGAGCGCCGAAGAAGGGTAAAGTAGCTCCAGCCAGATACCCACCGATCAAGGCAGAAACCATTAAAGGCTACGTTGCAGAGATTTTACACGAAAGGGGAAGAAGCGCACCACTAGCACGGATAGAGTTAGAGGATGGCGAGGTATTCTATACCGTCGCAGCCCACAGCATGAGTAAAGGTCAGATCATAGAGATTGGCGCTACAGCCAAGCCTACCGTTGGTAACATTCTTCCTCTAGCAAACATACCTGAAGGAACCACGATCTGCAACATAGAGCTTGAGCCTGGGGATGGTGGGAGGTTGGTTAAGACAGGGGGTACCTCAGCCATACTCTTCTCTCAAAGCGGTGACAAATCTATAATTCGCATGCCTTCGGGCAAAACGATAACCCTCTTAAACAAGTGCAGAGCTATGATAGGTAGCGTAGCAGGCGAAGGAAGGTTAGAGAAACCACTACTCAAAGCCGGAAGAAGCTACTGGAAACATAAAGCCAAAGGCAAAGCCTATCCTAGAGTAAGAGGTGTAGCGATGGCGGTAGTCTACCATCCCTTCGGAGGAGGTAGGCACCAGCATCCAGGCAAGTCAACTTCAACTCCTAGAAACGCGCCACCAGGCAGAAAAGTAGGTCACATCGCACCTAGAAAGACTGGGCGTAAGAAGATTACAAGAGTTGTTGAGGTGAAGTAGGTTGCCAAAAGAGTTCAAGTATAGAGGTTACACCTTAGAGCAGCTTCAGAACATGTCTTTTGAAAGCCTCCTTATGCTTCTACCCTCTAGGCAGAGACGCTCACTTAATAAAGGAATATCTGATGAGAAGCGTAAGCTGCTTGAAGAAGTCAGGGCTGCTCGGGATGGTAAGCTGAATAAACCGATAAAGACACACGCTAGAGATATGCCTATACTACCCTATATGGTGGGGTTAACTATACACGTGCATAACGGGAAAGAGTTTGTGCCACTCACGATCAAACCTGAGATGATTGGGCACTACTTAGGCGAATTCGTAATAACCAACAAGAAGGTTGTGCACGGCACACCCGGTATAGGCGCTTCCAGATCAAGCCTCTATGTGCCCCTAAAGTAGACCATTCTTCTCTTTTTAGAACGGAAGATTTATCTAAATGTTTTTACCCAGCTAAGGTGAGCGCTAAAGAAGATTCAGTCTTCCTTACGGCGCGTGGGTGATATAATTAAGTTGTCGACAGATGATAGAAGATTTAGTGGCCTAAGAGGTGTGCACGGCACAACCACTGTAGGAGTGGTATGTAGAGAGGCTACAGTCTTGGCTACAGACACCAGAGCAATAGCAGGAGGCTACTTCATAGCGCATAAGCACGTAAAGAAGATTCAGAAGATTGATGACCACCTAGCCATGACGATAGCTGGTGCAGTCGCAGATGCGCAAAACGTGGTTGACACGATAAGATACTATTCTAACCTATATAAGATCGATAAGAGGGTGCCTATACCTGTTAAAGCAGCAGCTAGGCTAGCTTCAAACATCTTCTTTTCGGCTAGACTCTTCCCCTATATCGCCGATGTATTGGTTGGGGGTTTTGATCAAGATGGCCCTAGTGTCTATAACATAGATCTCCTTGGCTCTTTAACTGAAGCAAAATTTGTATCAACCGGAAGCGGCTCGCCGGTAGCTTACGGTGTTTTGGAGAGCGAATACCGCGAAGACCTAACTGTTGACGAGGCTATAGATGTTGCGGCAAAGGCAGTTATCGCGGCTATAAAGAGGAATGCTGGGACAGGAGACGGTGTTGACATAGCGGTCATAACAAAGAACGGCTTTCGAGAACTGAGTGAGCAAGAAAAACGAAAGTACTATGAGCTTTATCTTCGGTAGAAGATCGATTTGGGCCAGCGTCTCAATACTACCCAGAACACGCTGATACATACAGTCTTCCAAAACATCCCACCCGAAGCCGAGATCACTAGGGTAGAGTATGAAGGGCCGAGGATAGCGCTGTACACAAAGAAGCCTAGATTTCTGTTTGAAAACAGCGTCATCATATCAGAAATAGTCAACACGCTAAAGAAGAGGGTCGTGATAAGGACGGATAAATCGATTCGCAAACCTGAGCCTGAAGCAAAATCCATTTTGTTATCAAAGCTTCCTCAGCAAGCAAACGTCACAGCTATAATCTTTGATGATGCTTTTGGAGAGGTGCTAGTGGAGGCCGAGAACCCCAAGGCTCTTACACCAGAGACGGGCTTCGATCAATATAAGTTAGTTGACGAAATCGGTTGGAAGCTTAGGATAAGAAAGGCGCCGCATATCCAGTCTCCTACTATGCAGTGGATATATCATACACTCAAATCTTCTTCAGAAGAACGAATGCAGATACTAAGGAATGTAGGTGAACGAATATTCAGAAGAAGACTTGCTGAAAACACGGAGATCGTGATCTACACACTAGGGGCGTCGCAGGAAGTAGGACGCTCAGCTATACTCGTCGCCACCCAGGAAAGCAGGATTCTGGTGGATTGCGGCATCAACCCAGGTACTAGGACGCCGCCAGACGCCTACCCTCGCCTAGATTGGCTTGATCTAGATCTTGACGAGCTTGACGCAGTTGTTATAAGCCACGCTCACATCGACCACCAAGGCTTTCTGCCTGTGCTCTTTAAGTATGGGTATGATGGGCCGGTCTACTGCACCGAACCCACTCTACCGCTGATGGTTCTTCTGCAGAACGATTTTGTTAAAGTTTCTTCTATCTCTGGCTCTAGACCTCTGTATGAGTTAAGGGATGTTCGGGCGGTTATAGAGCACTGCATAACCCTACCCTACGGTGTGGTAACAGATATTTCGCCTGATGTTAAACTTGTGCTTAACAACGCTGGACACATCCTTGGTTCTGCTACTGTACATTTGCATATAGGTGAGGGTGCGCATAATATCGTCTACACAAGCGACTTCAAGTACGCTAAGACCATGCTTCTAGATAGTGCTAGCTGGAACTTCCCAAGAGTTGAGACCCTCATAGTGGAGAGTACTTATGGTGCTAAGGAGGATATTATGCCTAGCAGAGAAGAAGCTGAGCAAACCTTGGCTCAATCTGTAAACGAGACCCTCTCTAACGGTGGTAAGGTGCTCATACCTACGCCAGCTGTAGGTAGGGCTCAGGAGATTATGCTCATTTTAGACAATTTGATGCGCGCGGGTGCGATAATAGAGGCGCCGATATTTACTGAAGGTATGTTATCTGATGCCACAGCCATACACGTTTCACACCCAGAGTATCTTGCAAAAGAGTTAAGAGAGAAGATAATAGAAAATGGCATCAACCCCTTCTTGTCAGAATACTTCACGAATATAGAGCATCCAAGCAATAGAGAGGAAGCGCTTAGAGAGGGACCAGCCATAATAATGGCCACTTCAGGCATGCTTGAGGGAGGACCTGTTATAGAGTATCTACCCGAAATCGCCTCATCCGAGAAGAACAAGATCCTATTTGTTTCCTATCAGATACAAGGCACCTTAGGGCGAAGGATCTTAGATGGTGCTCGGCAGATAAGTTTAGCAGACGAGGGTGAAAAGATAAGGGTGATAGATGTGCGATGTGCGGTTGAGAAGATAGACGGCTTCAGCGGGCACAGCGACTACAACCAGATAATGAAGTACATAGCTAAACTTAGACCAAAGCTCAAACAGGTTATAGTAAATCACGGTGAAAAGAAGAAGGTAGAGAGCTTAGCCTCCTCTATAGCCAGAATATTTAAGCTACCCGTCTACGCGCCTTCTATACAAGAAGCGATCAAGGTGTATTAGAGTAACCCTCTCCAGATCTTCACTCCCGGAGGGGTAACAACGACTCTCTCATCACCTAGACGGGCTATATCGCCACCTATAGATGTCGCATAATTATATAACTCCTCTACAGCCTTTCTCAACTCCTCTATGTTCTTCTGTGCGAGAGGCGTTATGCGTAAGATAACTATGAAGTTTGATGAAAGATCCTTCTTTATATCATCAACCTCTTCCCTATCTCTCAAAGGCAGTGCCTTAACGTATATCTGCGGTTTCTCCAACTTACTCTTTCCTTGTTCCATCCCCATTCTTCTTAACCTACGCCTATTTCTTATCTCTTTTGGTTTCCTTTTAGATTATGCCCTTCTCTTTCGCCATCTCCCAGATCTTATCGCCAACATAATGTATGTTAATAATGATAGGTCCTTTAGTAAGCTGTTGGGCTTCTTCGCTTGAAACGCTCGCTTCGCCAACCGCTACTGCTTTATGATACTTCTCATCTTTAACCACCACAACATCTCCTTTTTTGAAGCTGGTCGGAAATGACTTCACACCCGGCCGCATAACATCCGCACCATTACATATGAAGCGGACAGCACCTATGTCTACAGTCACGTACGGGAATGCCTCCACACGTTTAGTATCAGCCAAGAAGGGGACAAACTTATCACCTACTCTAACAACTTTAAAATCATCTAGCATCAGCAAAGCCCTTCTGTCATCTAACTCTAAAGCAAGAAGCCCCTTGAACCTTTTAGGTAAGATATCTCTAGACCAGTTCTTTAGCAGCTTATTATAGATCTCTTCAGCCTCCTCCCTAGGAACAGATCTACTTCTCATTTCTTCTCCCTTTTGCTGGCGAAGGCTATTAGCGCTTCTATTTGAGGGTCTTCTATGGAGCCCGGTCTTATTCTTCGGATATATCTTATTGCTTCATCGAGCGGTGTGTCTTTGTACTTTATGAAGTATGCCGCTAATACAGTTCCGGTTCTACCTTTTCCAGCCGCACAGTGTACAAGTATAGGTTTATTCTGCTCGATCTGCTCCTGTATGAAGTCTACAGCCTCCTCTAAGCTTAATAATGGAGGCGGCTTATGATCAAGCATAGGCACGTGCTTATAACAGATTCCATCTACCCAGCTATCTGGTAGCCGACTTTCAGTCAAGGTTAATATGGATCTTATGCCTTGCTTCACCAGCCATTCTACCTCTCTTTTGCTAGTGGGTCTCCCGCTTGCTGCCAGCCTGTCTTTAATGACCCAGCTGAAGCTACTAGGCTTTCTGTTAACCAGCCCGCGTACGATCCTGTAGATTTCCCCAACTCTACCCAAAGAATCTTAGCACCTAAGCGTAGGCGAGTGAAGCCATATGCGCTTCTGAACCTGTATCAAGATATATACGCTCATTTATCCTTAGGAGCTCGTTGAGCTTGGCTATCCTCTCCCCGCCCACTATACCAGTCTTTATCATCTTCGAGCCAGTCGCCACAGCCACGTGTGAAATGTGACTATCTACCGTGTCGCCTGAGCGATGTGAAGTTATAAGCACGATGCTGTTTGCCGCAGCCAGCTCAGCAAACTCAAGAGCGTCTCCGAGCGAACCAGCTTGGTTCACCTTTAGAATAGCACCGTTACAGGAGCGTTTAGATAAAGCGGTCTTCAAGCGGCTTGGGTTTGTTACTAGAAGATCATCACCCACGACAAGGGCACCCTTAACCGACTTGCTCAGCTCGCAAAAGTCTTCAAACGCATCTTCGTGCAACGGGTCCTCAAGAAAGAATAAGTCAAATCTATCTTTAAGTTCGGCAACAAACCGAATCTGCTCCTCCGAGCTAAGCTTCTTACCACCACGAGCATAAACATACGCCCCCTCTTTTTCGCTCCAAAGCGACGAAGCAGCGAAATCGACACCCAGCCTAATGCGGAAACCTAGTTTATCAGACGCCGCAGCTACAGCTTCGGCGGCCAACTCAAGAGCCTCCTCATTACCCAGATTCGCAGCCCAAGCGCCTTCATCACCCTTCCCGCCAGCAAAGAGGGGCTGCTTCTTCTCGATCAGTCTCCTAGCTTCTGAGTGAACTGTTATGTTAGCCCTTAGAGCGTCTTCAATTCTCTTAGCACCAACAGGGCAAGCAAGCAGCTCTTGTATATCGGGCGCACCAGGTCCGGCGTGTTTCCCCCCTCCTATGAAATTGCCTAGAGGGAATGGTAGTTTAGGCTCCACTTTAGGTGATATAATCGAATAGAGCGGCTTCCCAAGGTGCGAAGCTGCTGCCTCAGCAGCAGCCATAGATAGAGCATAAGCTACGGCACCACCTATCTTGCTATAGTTTGGTGTGCCGTCTATTCTCCTTAGGGTTGATGTTAGTGCTTTTGGGTCGGATGCATCTAAACCTACAAGTTTGGTAGAATATTCTTTTAGGCGCCTAAGTGCCTCTCTAACACCACCTTGAGGGAAGTTCTGAGCCTCAAACCTTCCTACGCTGGCCCCAGCTGGAGCCATAGCTCTACCTAAACAATCCCCAGCCTTTACATCGACTTCTACAGTTTCTTGGCCGCGGGAGTTGAAGCATAGGCGTCCCACGACCTCTTTTATAGGAACTGCAACCATCTATTCAACCCTCACTCGAATACTCGGTATGCCTCTTCCAGATCGCCTCATAGTAGGGGAGGATCTCGTCACTTAGATCTACGCTGGTAAGTAGCATCCGCCTACAACAGTACCTCTTTATCCCAAGCGAATCCAGAACCTTGGCTGCGTCTTCACCAGCCTTAACCCTCTTCTCAAATTCAGCAAACTTATCGCCGATAAGTGCGCCGCAAGTGAAGCATCTTATAGGATAGAGCATTTATCCCAAACTCCCTTTCTCATCTTCTTAAACTTTTCCCATTCTGTTAAATGTGGTCACCGATAGGATTTCTGCCTCCTTCTCCTAGGACCTGGTCCACCGAACTTTTTAGGCTCGGTTTGACGCGGATCGCCCTTAAGCAGATGCTCATCCAAAGCCATTATCTTCGCCTTCAGCTCATCTGATTTGAAGAATTCGACAAGCGCTCTCGAGATAGCCATCGCCGCAGCATAAGCCTGACCCATCACACCCCCACCCTTCACAGTCACATCGATATCGACCTTATTGCGTAGCTCCCCCGCTATTTTGAGCGGCGTCATTATAACCTCTCTGGCGACATAAGGCATCCATATTTCAGCTGGAAAGTTATTGATCCTAACCCTACCTATCCCTGGTCTAATGGCTGCTGTTGCCTTTGCGGTCTTTCTTTCTCCAGACACTAACAGAAGTTGCTGCTGCTTCTTCTTAGACAACTCTCCTACTCACCTCTCCAACCCACCAGTTTAGCGACTTCGGCTAAACTGACATAATATGCCGCAGGCTTTGTTATCATAGCTTCTTTAAAGCCCACCTTCTCCACATTCTTATATTCTTCTGGTACGCCTATGTACGTTCTTAACCTCTTTAGCGCCAATCTCCCCTTAGGTTTCTTTCTAGGAACCATCCCCCTAACCATCCTAGCGAAGATTCGATCAGGTCTTCTTGGGTGCACGGGTGTGTGTTTAGGATTGGTTACACTAGTTATTTCAAGCCTAGCTTCCCACTCTCTGCGAATACTATCTACGCTACCAGAAAGTAGGATCTTCTCTGTATTAACGACCACAACCCGCTCCCCTTCAAGCAGCTTCTTCGCTACGATAGATGCTAGTCTACCAGCGATATGCCCAGCACCATCCACTACAATGGGCTGCTTGCTCTTCTGCAGACTAACCTCCAATCAGCTTAACCCCCTTATAACTCGAGTATGTGTCGATAAACTTCTTTATCGGCAGAGCCTCGCCGCCAGCAGCGATTATCTTCGAGCGAGCACTCTCAGAGAAGGAGAAGCCCCCTACCACCACTTTATGCTCTATGACGCCACCACCGAGAACTTTACCCGGCACGATAACCACATCACCAGCCTTAGTAAGCTTAGCTATCTTCCCAACGTTAACCGCTATTCTCTTCGATCTACTTCTCTCGAGGTACTCTGCAACCGCCTTCCAGAGTCCACTCTTCTCCCCTTTCTTAGCTGCTTTCTTCGAGGCGATTATGTCGCTCTTTAAAAGAGGGTTTCTAATCTTAACCACCATCGTCTTTCACCTTCAAATCTTCATATATACTGCTTATCTTCTTGTGAAGAATCTTTATTGCCTGTAGGAGTATTTCGGTTGCTGGTAAAGCCCCTACAGACTCGATGAATAGCTCAAACTTCTTACCCTCTTCATCAGCGTCACGCAACACAGCTACGGTAGCTGGCTGCCATTTAGCGTGGTCCTTACCCCTTCCGAGCTTAGCATACGCCTCAAGCTTAATCTTCTGACCTGGGGCAAGCTTCACTATAGGTATGTTTGGGCTTATTGGCTTGGTCTCCTTATCCTCTGAAACTAGGTCGCCTGAGTATATGGTCTTGGGTTTATCGGTAGCCGATGCATCGAGCACAAATAGGACTCTGCATCTAGGGCACCCTAACTCGCTCTTGCAATCACACTCCTCTGGTAACGTGTATCTGCTTAGATCTGTGTAGATCGGTATAAGCCCGAGTCTATGTGCTAATACCTCATCATACATTATGGAGGTGTTTTCAAGAATTACTACATCATCTATAGCCATAACGGGCACTTCGCTCAAAGCGAACCTTCTCACAGCATTAGCATAAACCCTATCTACACCACTCAAAACTACTCTAACTTTACTATTATCAGCCTCTAATACACTAATCTCCAAGGGTCGCCACTGCCTCTTCCAAACCAAGCTTTGGTGTGCTAAGCATACCTAACCAGCCTCCCCTATTCACTCTTAAATATTTTATCCACAAACCACATCCCTATCGCTATCGATTAAAATAAACCTTAAGTGTAACAATCTTCAACCCGCTTTAGGAAGGCACGATGCTGAAACCCATTGCCCGAGCAGCAGCCTACGTATCTATCACGGTCTTTCTAGTCCTCATCTTCTGGGCTGGTCTCACCTTCGCGCTAGGCACGTCAAGCCCAGCCTACGTAGTCTCATCTGGTAGCATGATTCCAACACTAAATGTTGGCGACATCATCGTAGTCAAGGATAAGGATAGCTTCAAGTCCCTCCAGGTCGGAGATATCATAGTCTTTCACAGCCCGGCTGGCGATGGCAGAGTAATAGTTCATCGAATCTACAGTATGAATATAGACCAATATGGTGTAGCCATCTATACCAAAGGCGACAACAACCCAGCTCCAGACGGTTGGGTGGTTCGAGAATCACACTATATAGGCAAGGTGGTCTTTACTCTACCCTACCTTGGCAGAATAACCTCGATTATTCAGCCCCCGCTAAACTATATTCTGATACTCTTCTTTATTGTCCTGATATTTGTAGTGGAGTTAAAGCGTAAGTAATGGAGTGTGAACTTCAAAGGATTCGGATACGGTTTAAATACTTCCATCTGCTTTATTAGAGGGCGGTAAATGCCGCAGACAAAACCTATAATAAGCATAGAGAATGTAGTCGCATCAGCGACCATAAATCAGCGTGTAGACTTAAACGCGATAACACGGAACTTTACAGATGTTGAATACCACCCAGACCAGTTTCCAGGCTTGGTCTTCCGACTCAAAATGCCTAAAACCGCCACCCTCATATTCAGCTCAGGCAAGATGGTGTGCACAGGAGCAAAATCTGAAGAGCAAGCAATAAAGGCGGTTAAGACAGTAGTCCAACGCTTAAGAAAAGGGGGTATAGATATACAGAACGAACCCGAAATCGAGATACAGAATATAGTAGCCTCAGCCAGCCTCGGAGGCAGGGTTCACTTAGAAGAGGCGGCTAGGCAGCTCCCAAGATCCATGTATGAACCAGAGCAGTTCCCAGGCCTCATCCACCGTATGCAAGACCCCAAGACGGTGATCCTTCTGTTCGCTAGTGGTAAGCTGGTGTGTACGGGTGCGAAGAAGGAAGAGGAAGTCTACCGAGCAGTCAACAACCTTCACGCGCTGCTCGAGAGCAAGAACTTGATGATATACTGATCATCTCGCCGCCCTCATCTGCTCCCTTATCGCTTTAATCTGCTCGGAGTCAAGTAGCCCTGCGTCGAAAAGTAGCTCAGATAATTCAGAGATGTCTGTGAAGCAGTGTAGCTTAACACCCTCATTGAGCAAAGCCCTCTCAGCACCCTCCCTCCTATCTATCAACACTACCGCGTCTTCTACCCTTCCTCCTTCGCTCCTTACAGCACGAGTAGCGGTCAGAATCGATTCACCCGTAGTCGCTAAATCATCTAATATCAGAACCCTCCACCCAGGGTAAAGAACCCCCTCCAAAACCTTGCTCAAACCATGCTCCTTCCTCTCACGCCGCACATAAACTAAAGGTTTTGATAATGTGTATGCGACCGCAGCAGCAAACGTCAGCCCAGAGGTAGCAATCCCACATACCGCATCAAAACCAGTTAAACCTATTTTGTTTTTTAACGTGTAAAGGTAGCAGGCGACAACTTCTTTGAAGACATCAGGGAAACTAGGGACTACTCTAAGGTTAATATAGTAGGAGCTGAGTTTACCACTTGTAAGCTTGAAGGTACCGAACTGAATAACATTCATCTTAACCAAGACCTTACCCAAGTCTCTAACCAGCTTCTCCCGCTCAACAGAATCCACAGCCAAGCCATCCTATAGTGCATAAAGAAGCATCTTTAAGTCTTCCTTCTATGCACCAAATACGGTATGCCTGAAATCTGGCTACCCTACGGCACAGTCGAAGTACCCCTGAAGATAAAGGCGGAGAACTTAGGAAAGATCCACACCCCCAACACCAAACCACTAGATGAAAACTCTGTGAAGAGCAGGATAAAAGAGCTCGAGCTAAAGGGGAATACGCTAATCTTTGCGTGTGAAGCAGACGAAGCATCCGCCTCTCTCATAAAGGCTGTGGTCAACACATCCACCGAAATTGGTAAAACAACCTCCATCACCGTGAGTGCTGAAAGAAGCCTACACTCTTGGGTTAAGAAGGTCTGCGAAGGGTTAAATGTGAACACTAAAGTCTTCACGGCATCAGAGGCGTCAGAAGCAGAGGTGCAACAATATGACACAAAACTTCTTATCTCAAAAGTCAGCTTTAACCCTCTCTTCGGCTTCTTAGGCGGCCCTGTTACGCTACTCAAGAGCTTAAGACCCAACTTTATAGCAGAAGCTTTTAAGCGCGTACAAAGCAGCGAACCTAGACCGGCTGAAGAAACCGAAGCAAGTTTCTATGCTTACTCAGAAGCCGAGCACTTTCAGATGTTAGGCTTAGAATACATCTCTATAAACGATGTGTTAGTTGATCTGGCGGTAGGAGATTTGGTTAAAGCGCATAAGCAGATTTCTCAAACACTTCTAGATCTATGTAAAATCGCTTTGAGCGACCCACCTGAAGCGATAATAGCCTCAGCGGGATCACGTAAACCAGCTTCCACCCTAGCCTCAGCACTTAACACACTCTGGAACATAACGAAACCTATAGAGGACAGTATAATAGTCTTCTTCGCAGAATGCATGGACGGCCTCGGCTCAGAAGCACTACGCTTAGCAGCGACCAGAAACATAGAGCCCTATCTTTCACAAGGTAACTACATAGACGGTTTAGAATCTATAATTTACCTGAAGTGGCTGATGAAAAAGACAAAACCAGCTCTCCTCTCAACCCTACCAAAACACTACGTAAATCAACTCGGTTTCGACCACTTAAGAAGCGCCTCCGATGCTCTACCATATATCCTAAAACAAAAAGGGAGTAAAGTCAAGATACACATCTTCCCAGTGACCGAAGCCACTCTACTTACAACAAGCGAAGTTCTCTAAAGGCTCTTTCCCCGACACGAAAAAGTAAACTCCCACGTAACACCACAAGCGATCATCCTTAGCCTACCACTGTAGGGCTTAAATTTACCATATCGAGATAGCAATACCGTGCGCGGGGGTTGCCAAGCCAGGTCAAAGGCGCGAGGCTTAGAACCTCGTCCCATAGGGGTTCGTGGGTTCAAATCCCACCCCCCGCACTCCAGAAGAATACTCGAAGCTATCGTGATCGATCTCTTGAGCATTTTACGAGCAAAAGGTTAAAATGGTGTTCTGCATATGTCTGCGCTGAGGTGTGAAAAGCAATGGTTTTGAAGGTGGGTTTTGCGAAAGTGGGGTGCATAGGTAGTGCGGTGTTGTTGGAATACCTTCTCGATGAGCGGGCTGAGCGTGAAGACATCGACGTTAGAGTGGTGAGCTCGGGCGCAAAGGTTGGCGTTGAGCAGGCTACAGAGGTAGGGAGGACGCTCGTTGAAATGAAGCCTAATCTAGTAATTATAACCTCCCCCAACGCAGCTCTACCAGGCCCTACTAAGCTGCGTGAGATATTTAAGGAAGCGAACCTTCCTACTATTACTGTCTCTGACGCTCCAGCGAAGAAGGCTGTGAAATCTATCGAGGAGGCTGGTCAAGGCTACATTATCGTTGAAGCTGATTCTATGCTTGGCGCGAGGAGGGAGTTTTTAGATCCGGTTGAGATGGCTCTGTTTAACGCAAATATTGCAAAGGTGCTCGCTATAACAGGCGCCTATAACATACTGAGGAATGAGTTGGATACGGTGATAGATGCTCTGAAGCGCGGTGAGAAACCGTCTTTGCCTCGCATCATTGTAGACAAGGAGAAGGCGATCGCTAATTCTGGTCTACAGAACCCCTATGCTAGAGCAAAGGCTATGGCAGCATATGAGATGGCTAGGCGGGTTGCTGACCTTACGGTAGAAGGTTGCTTTGTTGTCAAGGAGATGGAGAGGTATATGCCTCTGATAGCTGCTGGGCACGAGATGCTGGCTGCAGCCGCTATGCTAGCTGACGAAGCTAGAAGTATAGAGAAGTGCAACGATACTGTCTTCAGGTCGCCTCACTACGATGACGGCACGATATTGAAAAAGTACAAGTTTGCCGAAAAGCCTTCTAAGCCCTCCGCGTGAATCTAAAAGTCTAGCTTAGCTTCTGGAGCTTAGCCCCTCTGTTATCTGCTTCAGCAACAAAGACTTTTTTCTCAAACTCTGAGCCTAGTAGAGGCTCTAAAGACAGCATAATCTTTCTAGCTTGCTTCATTCCTTGCGCTAGCGCGTAGACCGTTGGTCCCCAGGAGCTTTGTCCTACTGCTTTTGCACCAGCTTCTAGCATCTTTTTGCAGCTTTCTTCGGCTAGTCTGCTTGCGTAGATGCCTCCTTGTATCTTCTCAAAGCATTTACCCGTTAATATCTGGATCTTTGTAAGGGCTTTTCCGAAGGTCTCTATGTCTTGTTCGATGAGGGCTGGTATTAGGTTTAGGTGCACTAGCCTGCAGATGTCCGTAGCCCACTCTTTTCTTGGCGTGGGTAGGGTGTCGAATGCCTTCCTCTCTTTCTCTCCACTAAGCCCCCTTCTTTCCTTTTCTGTAACCGCTACGACGAAGAGCCAATCTTTCGGGAAGGGGTGTCTAAAAACGATGGGTGCTATACTCTTTTTTTCTTTTTTAGATCTTTCCCACGGGTTCACTTTATGTCCTGCGTCGACTATAAACCCGCCGTACTTGAAGACTCCTATACCTATACTTGATATTGAGGCCCTACCTGTGAGCACAGCAGCCTCCTCAACAGAAACCCTTAGGTTGTTTATACTGCTGATAAGTGAAGCCACTGCTAGAGCCGATTGCGTACCTGAGCCTAATCCCACGTGCATAGGTATAGTCTTCTCCACAATAATCCTACATTTGATCTTAGCGTTTACAGCTTCTATAAACCGCTCAGCAAATGACCTGAACCTTTCAGCCTGCTCACCCTCCACCACTAACCTATCTGATTCTTCAGCGGTCAAGATCACGTTCGGATACTTTATCCCAACCCCGATAGAGCCGAATGCTCTGCCCAAGTCTCCCCGAAGATCAATCAGACCCATATGGAGCCTGCTAGGCGTCTTTATCGTGAGTCTCATATTCGGAAACCAACCTCCTACAGTATGTGTAGATTTCATCTGCTGCTTGCGCATAGGCAGAGTGTTTAGCCACCCTAGATATTATGGAGCGGTGATGCTCTATGAGGTGAAGCAGCCTTCTAGCCTCGTTTAGATCTGACTCAGCATACGGTCTGATTCTAGTTGCGTGTATTATGCACTCCATTAATGCGTGAGGTGCCCGGGAATATGGTTCAACTCTCTTCATCTTAGGCCCTTTTATTGAGAGGACTGAGCATTCAAAGAGCGCGCGTTTCTCTCCATCTCCTGTGATTCGCTCCACACTTACGCTCAAGACCGCATCAGCTTTCCTTAGCTCAGGTGAATCTACGGCATCCGAACGCTTAAACATTCTCTTCAAACACTCTGCTTTAAGAAACTTCAGGGCTGAAAAGTAATAGAGCAAAGGGTCTGAGGAGAAGTTTATGGTTGCGCAGCCTGTCCTCAAAAGGTTACGGTATGTGGCTGTATCTGTATGGGGGCGTATAGCCACTTTACCACCTCTTAACGGGGTTATGCCCATCGGTGCAGCGTTAGGGGTGTTGTCTGGGTTCCAGGTGCAGACTATCCCCTCATAGATGTGCCCAACTTTCAGACCGAGCCTTTCAAGTAAATGTTTAGAATTCAGAGCGCTATCGAAGATGCGGTTGAAAATGCCTCGTAAAAGCTTTACGCTTAAACTAAAAGAGATCTGAGTCCTGTATGTATCCTTTGCCTGTCTTCAAGGCGATCTCGGCTTTCTGAAGCTCTCTCCCCAGGTAGGCTGCGTGATCAAGCCTTGAAACAAGCCCTAAATCTATAATCTTCTTTACGATCTTCGACGTCTCTCTACCATAGATGACGACATCGACATCTTTGAGTGAACGGGGGTAATGGTAGACGACTATCTGGGAGTTTTCTCGGTCAACCGCTATCTTAAAAGAGCCCCTCTGATCAATATACACAGATTCTTCACCATCCGCCTGAACTCTTCCACACTGCTCACCCACCTGAATAAGGGGGTCGTCTCTAAGCCTCTTCTCTTTAAGCATGAGTAGATCTAAACCAAGATCTTTGGGTACTGAGCCTCTGCAGTAAGCAATATACATCATCTTGCAAGCCTTGGCAAGCTCCTTTACAGCCCCCCTCGTCTTGACACTAGCTTCGGTAGCCAAGACTATAGATGCGCCAAGCTCCATCGCTAAACCAGCTAGAAGCGCGTTAACCCCGATGGAGTCAGCATCCAGAAGCTCGCTGACATTTGCTAGCCCCATGAAGAGGGGCGTATAAGGCTCCTCTCTCCTAAAGAGGTGGTGTGCAACCAGAGATCGCACCAGCCCAGGGGTTATCAGCACATCTGTTATAGGGTCTGCGATGACCTTAGTCAAACCTAGGGTTCTAGCGAGCTGTAGGTTTTCTCTAAGCGCCTTCACTCTTTCCTCAGGGTCTTTAGGGAAGTAGCCCGCTTCTGTATGTGAGGGTATTATGACTGAGGGTATATCTTTTGCGAATGCCGAGGCTTCTTCTAGCGTCCCTCTGTCAAAGCTGAGGATCAAGTCTACACCAGCTTTAGCTGCCTCTTTACACTCATTTACATCTAATGTATCTATACTCACTGGTTTGTCTATATGCCGTTTAAGGAGCTTTACTATTCTACCAGCGTCCTCAGGTCTGCTTTCACGCGCAACCATACCTACGTCGATTATATCGGCGCCCGAAGATATGTAGTAGTTTGCTCTCTTTAGTATCTCTTCCTCGCTGAGAAGAGGTGCGTCTACTATCTCAGCCATAACTCTCATCGGCAACCCATAACCTACGCTTAATCCACCTACGTTAATCCTACCTTCCCCGCCAGCTTTAAGCGCCGCTTCTTCATGCTCCCTAATGTATGTTTCAGCCTCAACCCTTAACATACTGGCGAGAAGCTCACACGCAGGCACGGTCTTGGAGAGTGTAACTGAACCGACCAGATTTAACACCAGGGGCAGATCAGCAGCGTACTTAGGCCCCTTATACACAGGCACACCGACTGCCTTCTCAACTATATTAAGATCGCCGAAGCATAGACCGGGTAGAAGTATCATATCATAGCCCCTAACATCCTCCTCCTGCAGTTTTCGTGCTATGTATGATGTGTTGAGCAGAGCGGCTACGGGTCTCGGAAGTACCAAAACCTCACAATCAACATTACTCGATTTAACCTGCTGTTTAACCACCTCCGCGGCGAGCTGCGCAGTAACAACGAGCACTTTCATACCAAGCAGTAATTTGGTTGAGAGTGATTAAAAAATCTGTCCGTAGATAGGTGATAGGTTGAGAGAAGCGCTAAGCCTTCTATCTGAAGTGTGGAATGACTTCTTTTACCACAAGATCGATAGCTTTCCTCACATTACTGCCGATAGGTGAACCTACAACGAATTGTGTAACCCCAGCTTTAAGTATCTGTGAGATCTTCTCTATGCATTGTGCTGGTGTGCCGTAGAGGGAGAAGGCGTCAGCCATCTCTCTTGTTACTGCTGAAAACGCTGTTGGGAAGTCGCCTTTAACCAAAGCGTCTTTGATCTTCTTCGCCGCTTCTAGGTTGATTTGATGTTTCTCGAGTACGGGGTCTGGTGCACCCGCTACTATAAATGCTACTACAGGCATAGCAGCCTTGAATGCCTTTTCTTCGTTCTCGTGTATAGAGAAGGCGGTGTATGCTGCAACATCGATCTTATCCATGCTTCTGCCCGCTGATGAAGCCCCCTCCTTTACTAATTCCACGGCTTCTTTTATGTCAGCTGGGTTGGATGCGTTTATCAGCACACCGTCCCCCATTTCTCCAGCGAGCTTCAGCATTTTGGCACCTTGCGCGCCTATGTAGATTGGGATCGGGTTCCTAACCTTGAAGGCTAGTCTAGCCGACTTGACTTTGAACACTGTACCTTCAAAGTTCTGCAACCCTTCTCCTTTAAGAAGGGCGTTTATCATCTGAACGGCTTCTCTCATCGCCGAGAGTGGTTTTGTAACCTGCACACCAGCTTGCTCCAATGTGGTCAGATCTCCAGCACCTATGCCACAGATCACTCTTCCCGGTGCGACTTCGTTTAAGGAGGCTATGTTGCTTGCTGTAGCGAGAGGGCTTATGAGGAACGGGTTTGTTACCCCTGTTCCAACTTTTATTCTCTCGGTGTAGTTAAGGATAAGGGTTAGTGTAACGTAGACGCTTCGGTTGATGAAGTGGTCTGTTATCCAGAGGTTATCGAAGCCACCCTTCTCCGCTTGAATCGCGTAGTATACTGTTCTCCAATACACATCTTTAGGTACGAACTCTACCCCGAAGTTCACCAACTCTAGATCACCCTTTTTTGCTGAGTTTTTGTATAGCGTCGGCTACTTCGCTTAAGTTACTCTCGCTGAGTTGCTTCAAGGTTGCTTCAGCGTCTAAAGATAAGGCTGCTTTAAGCAGAACATCCATACCCTCATCTTCCGCCAACCTATCCTTCTGCCAGAGGTAGAGGAAGCTCTTAGCTAAGCTGCTTGATAGCTTATCTCCGCCTTTAGCGTTTAGGAGTATGTCGACGAGCTGTGTAGAGAGGTTGCTGCGGATGCTTCTCGGTATTTTAGCCACAACCTCAGATAAATCTACACTACTCATACCCAAGTGAGCTGTTGGAAGTAGTTAAAAAGGTTTAACTTCTGCTTTTTACCAGATGGTATGCTGCGCCTAACCTGGAGATTATTAGGAAGGTTAGGGCTTTAAGATCCTCTAGAGGTATCCGGGTTAACAGTGTCTCAGCACCATAGAGTACGGAAGCGTAAGGCGGCAGCTCTCCGTCACTAGACCAATATGCGAACCTCACCCTGACCGATGCGAGTGGCTCTATCTCATAGGCCCAGAGGGCGTCAAGGTGATCGACAACCCTACCCCCCACGAGCTCAGCAGCCTTTTGTACCTCTTCTGGTGTGGCGTTGGGCATGATGCTAAGCAGCTGCGATGCGAAGACCCTATCGTATCCACGCATAGTATCAGCTCCTCCGAAGCGAGCTATGCTGATTAGTTCAGTGCTGGGTGGAGGGGGGTCTGATTCAGCCAAGCAGCCTCTTTCAAAGCAGTTAACCGCTATCCATAAGTATTGGGCGTAGTGGCGGGGCTTCTCTAACCTATCGATGTAATACAGCTCTACCTGAGGAGGCTTAATGCTAAATAGTAGATCAAGCCCCATAAAGGATGTTTTGAGCAGCGCATCTGAGGCCGCACCACTCAGCCCCGCTTTTAGGTATCTTGCCCCCCTGAGAAGAGCGTCCCAGCTCTTTGATTCAAACAGTGTTGATAGCTTGGTGAACCATCTCTCCTCTATTCCCTCGCCTTTTCTGAACCCCATCTTCTCAAACAGATCTACCGAAGCCATACCACTGGTTGATGTTCACTTATCTTATATAAGAGATACGTTGGAGAGGATGGAGTATTTGAGATAGTGAGCGGGGCGTCTGAAGATGGATGCTTTACAGCTCGGTGTTGTGGCTAGTATAGTGGTCGGCGCGACGACCGGTCTCGGAGGAATCCCGGTGCTGTTTATGAAGAGCCTAAGCCAACGCATCCTAGACGCTCTACTCGGTTTCGCTGCAGGCGTCATGTTAGCGGCTACAGCATTCAGCCTCCTAATACCCGCCATAGCCTATGGTGGGGTGACACAGGCGACTACCGCTTTTGTCGTAGGTGCTGTAGCCATATATCTTCTGGACAAGTATGTTCCTCATGAGCACATGTTCAAAGGTCACGAAGGACCTGCTTCCCATCTATCAGGCACAAGCCTCATGATTCTCGCGATTACCATACATAACTTCCCTGAAGGTATGGCGGTGGGCGTTTCATTTGCTGGAGGCGATTTAACCGCAGCGCTAACAGTAGCTGCAGCTATAGCTCTCCAGAATATACCTGAGGGCTCAGCTGTAGCCTTCCCACTTGTTAGAGCTGGGTTTGGGCGAGGTAGGGCTGCTTGGTATGCTCTACTTACTGGACTCTTGGAGCCAGTAGGTGGGGTTATTGGTGTTTCAGTGATTGCTATTTCGTTTGGGTTTCTGCCGCTTGCCTTAGCCTTTGCTGGGGGTGCTATGGCTTTTGTGGTCAGCCACGAGATGATACCTGAAAGCCACAGATTTGGGCATGAGAAGGAGGCTACTTTCGGCTTTGTTTGCGGCTTCGCTCTAATGATGCTTCTTGATAACGCCTTTGGGTAAAGTAATCTTTTTTGGTAACCCCTTCATTTACAGAAGATGAGCTTGGTTACGCTGACGGAAGCTGCTGATATACTGGTAAAGGTCTGCGCGAAGGTTTCGGCGAACGAGATTGTGCTCATAATCTCAGATAAGGCCCAAGACACTCAGATACTCGAGGCACTCAAGCAAGCGGTGGAGCGAGTTGGAGCTAAGCCTAAGGTTGTAATCTACGGTTCACTTGAAGGGGGGAGACTGCCCGCTCCCTATGATTCTGCTTTTAACAATGTCGATGTGGTCTTCGCTTGCAGCACCGAGCCCTTCTCCTATGACTACTTCTATGACTGCACCTCGAAGGGAGCTAGAGTGCTAACTATGTTTAGAATCAATACATCAACGTTGCTGCGCACAGTTCAAGTAGACTATGAGGAGTTGGCTGAGGAGCTCGAGGATCTTGGGAAGAGGCTGCAGAAGGCTAAGATAGCTGAGGTGAAGACGCTCGCCGGCACAAACCTTGTGATGGAGCTCGCTGGAAGAAAGGCTAGGTTGGCAACTGGTTTAGCGCATAACAAAGGTGACCTAACATCTATACCCGCTGGCTTAGTAGCTGTCGCTCCGAAGGAGTTTACAGCCAAAGGTAGGCTCTTCATAGATGGTACGATTATAGGTTCGGGGAGGGTTCAGAAGCCCATTATGTGTATGATTCAGCGCGGTAGATTAACGGATTTAGCGGATGACCAAGCCTACCCGCTTCTGAGGCACAAACTCTCGAGAGACGAAGATGCGAATGTGCTCTGTGAGCTGGGTGTGGGCACCAACCCTAAAGCGAAGATTGTAGGGGGCGCTGAGGACGCGCGGGTAAGAGGCACCATCTCCATAGGCTTCGGCGACAACACACTACTCGGCGGAAAGATCAGAAGCCAAAATCACCTCGACGTAACCATGCTGAAAGGCACACTGATACTAGATGGAGAGCTAGTAGTCGAAGCTGGGCAGATATTAGTTTAAAAACCTCCTACGAATCTACCTAACCTTGTGGGCCCGTAGCTCAGCATGGAAAAGGTTACGATATAACGTAGCTCTTTTATAATTATTACACCATAGCATAGTAAAGTTTGCTTAAAGAAAGTAAGCTTCTCGCTCTAAATCTCTCTCCACTGGTTGTTTTAAATTTAGGGGGTTGGTGTTCAGTTGAGTTTGATCTTTAAGGATAGGGAGAAGCTTACGCCTAGGTATATACCCTCTACCCTACCTCATCGGGAGGAGCAGATAGCTCAGCTCCATAGCTTCTTCAAGGACACTTTAATTAGACCTTCTCAGACTCATCTTCGCACGGTTCAGATCGTTGGGAGCGTGGGTTGTGGTAAGACCGCTGCGACTAGGCTGTTTGGCGATCGCTTTCAGGAGGAGGCTAAGCGCCTCAAAATCGACCTCAACCACATATACGTCAACCTGAAGCTGCACGGGCGTAGTAGAGTACTCCTCTACAGGTATCTGGTGCAGCAAGCGGCTCCAGAAGCATACTCAGCAAGCCTTAGCGCTGAAGAGCTCATCTACCAGCTCGTAAAGTACCTTAGGGAGAGAAACCGCTACCTTCTAATCACGTTGGATGAAATAGACTACTTCATCAAGCACAGTAGGGAGCCAGACGTCATCTACGACCTCACGAGGCTTGAGGAGGTCTCTGAGCCAGGCAAGCCCTGCAACGTCATAGGCGTAGTATTCACAGCAAGAAGCAGAGAGTTTCATAAGATGTTGGATGAAGCAGCACTCAGCACACTAGGAAGAATACCCATAGAGTTCAAGCCATACAACTCCAAGCAGATACTAGACATACTGGATCATAGGGTTAGGGATGCTTTTCAACCACGAGCCCTATCGAGCGACGTTCTAGAATATGTAGCCGACATAACCGCTAAGCCGCCTGTCAACGGGGATATGAGATACGCCCTAGACCTACTACTATACTCAGGAACCCTAGCGGAGCACGAGGGCGCTGAAGCAATCACAGCCGAGCACATAAGAAGGGTCTTGAACGCAACAACACCATCCATAACAGAAGAAGACATAGCAAACCTACCACCAAGAGAGAAGCTCGTCTTGCTAGGTGTGGTGAGGTCTTTGAGAGCGAGCGGCAGACCATACACATCACTCAAAGAAATCAGACTTTCAACAGGAGTCGTCTGGGAGGAATACAAGCTCAAACCGATGAGCGTAGATGAGATAGAGGAGTGCGTAGAAGACCTACACGACAGAGGGATCGTAGAAATCAAATCGCTAACCTCAATAGGCATAAGCGGCGTACCAACAGAAGCGCTAGACAGATTCCTAGACACACTCATCGAAAGAATAAAGGCTGGTGTAGATGGAGGATAAGAGGAGAAGGGTCGAAGAAGAACTTGTTGAAGCGCTTGGAAGCGAAGGAAAGATCAGAACCATAATAACCCTAGCGGAAAAACCAAACCAACTACTCACAGCCTATGCCGTAGCGAAGAGAACAGGCCTAAGAAGACAGGACGCAGACAAGATACTCAAGAAGCTACTCCAACTAGGCTGGGTGAAGCAGCACACCTACGGTGTCAAAAAGTACCAGATCAACATAGATAAGGACGAAGTTAAGAAGCTGACAGAGTTCCTCAGAGCCATCGAAGCGATCTAACCGAATCGTAAAACATCAACCAACACTCACCCATAGCACCCAGCTGTTCATTAACTAAGGTTTCCGAACACCCCCCTCCCCCTGGGCGCCAAACTCCTCCAGCGATTAAATAGTCTAGGCTTATCTTAATTTTCGGAGGTAAGGGTATGGCTCAAAGCGTACTCGATCTGACCCTCAAGGACTTGGATGGTGTTGGACCAGCTACAGAGAAGAAGCTGCGTGAAGCAGGAGTAGAGTCCATAATAGATCTGGCTGCAGCCCTCCCAGAGGAGGTGGCTCAGATCATAGGTGGTTCGAGGGAGAGCGCTTGCGCGCTCATCTACGTGGCACAGACCGCTTTGATGAAGAGCGGGTTGCTTGAGAAGGAGTTCATCAGGGCGTCTGAGGTCTTCGATAGAAGGAAAGCCCTGATGAGGTGCACAACTGGCTCTAAGAATCTGGATGAGCTTCTGAAGGGCGGTGTTGAGACCCAGGCGATAACAGAGCTGTGGGGTGAGTATGGGAGCGGTAAGACCCAGATCTGCCACACGCTCTGCATAACCTGCCAGCTACCGTTGGAGAAAGGCGGTTTGGGTGGATCTGCCCTCTACATAGATACGGAGTCAACCTTCAGACCTGAGAGACTCTATCAGATCGCTGAAGCGAGGGGTCTGAACCCACAGGAAGCCCTCAACAACGTGGTCTTCTGCAGAGTATATAACAGCAGCCACCTAGAGCTCGTGGTTAAGAGCCTAGGTAGGCACATAGAGAAGGATAACATAAGGCTTCTAGTGGTTGACAGCGTCATCAGCCTATATAGGGCGGAGTTCTCTGGCAGAGGGAGTTTAGCTGAGAGGCAGCAGAGGCTTAACAGCCTACTACACAGGCTACTCAGAATAGCTGAAATATACAACGTAGCTGTGGTGGTTACGAACCAGGTTCAGGCGCAGCCAGACACCTTCTTCGGCGACCCCAATAAGCCAGCTGGAGGGCACGTGATAGCCCACGCAAGCACCTACAGAATCTACCTGAAGAAGGCTGGGCAGGAAAGGAGGGCGATCTTAGTCGACAGCCCCTACCACCCACACTCAGAAGCAACATTCACCATCAACGAGAAGGGTGTAGTAGACCCAGAGCCGAAGAAGAAGACTTCAGACTAACCGACGGTGATGCGAGATGCTAACTGAAGCGATCAAGGCGTGCAAATGGTGTGGGAGGAGACTCGGCAGCGAACACTACTATAGGTGCTTGGTTTGCGGTGAAACATACTGCTGGATACATATGGCTAGGCACCGCCAACACACCTTAACACAAGCATCTGGCTTTAGTAGGTGAGGCTTTTGAGCCTGCTGCTCGACGGCAGATATATCCCACCTGGTCCTGAAGCGATACCTCAGCCGAAGCCCTATGAAGCTAGGAGGCTACTAACATTAGCTGAGCTCACACCAGGCAGATACGTGGACACTGTTGCGAGGCTGGTGAACTTTAGGGTCTTGGAGAAGCGTGACCAACTTGGTGTGAAGATGGTATACCAAGGCGTCTTGGAGGATAGAACCTTTAGGGTGCCTTTCATCTGCCACAAACCAACGCCAGTATTCGAAAGAGGAGGCGTCTTTAAGATCAGAGGAGCGTATGTACACGAGTTCCAGGATAGATCGATCCTACTCGTCATCACAGAATACAGCGGAGTCCAACCCCTCTCTGATGTGGATGCGAGGGAGTACGTCTGGAGACCTAAGATTGGGAGCATACCTAGGCCGATCTACGACGTAACACTTGAAGGCGTTGTAACCAACATCTTCAGCGCATCTGGTTTGGTTAAGAGGTGTAATAGATGTGGGAGAGTCATCTACGACACCTGCCCAAACGGTTGCGGGGATGGTTGGAGTTGGGGTCTAAGGGTATCAGCTATGCTCTACGACGGCTCAGGCTCCATCAAAACCGTCTTCACCCGACACATAGCTGCTGAGTTGATCGGGAGGAGCTTAAGCGAGATCCTACTACTAGCCAATGCGTCGCAGCAATCTGTAGAAGGCTTTGATCTCATCACCTACCACCTAACCCTACCAGATAAGGTTGATGTTGTTGAGGCGGTTGTTGAGAACGCATCTAGCCTCCGCAGCAGAAACCTCATCATGGCGACTGAGGGCTTCAACCTCGCCTACTTCCCCTCAACCAGAGATCTACCTAGCAGGGTATTGGAAACTTCTACAAGGAGGCTAGACCCAAAGGATCCACACGACTCGAAGATTCTGAGGAGGCTGATCGAGAGGGCTCTTTGGCTTAGGATAGAGCAGACGACTGGTAGACCTATGATCCACGGCATACATCTACTAGATGAGCCGACACCACTCTACGGCTGTGAGCGGGCTAAGCTATACCTCGGCTTCTCAACAAGAGTAAACCTAGCAGATAGGACAATTGTGGTTGAGGCATCGCCTCAAGCCCTAGTTAGGGAGAGCGTATGGGAGTACGTTAGGTGGAGGAGGGGTAGAGGGGCTTCGGCTGAGGCGATAGAGAGGGCTCTGAAGACATTCAGAAGCTGCGTCCACCTCGCACCACTAGGCCAGATGGGGAGGATCGAAGGCGTCATCTACAGGAAGGCTTGTGAGCAGCAGGTCTCGGAGAGCGACCGAAGAAACCTCGTCGAGTTCTGGAGAGAAGTTTACAGTTTAGAAGTTGAGCCAGATGAAACACCACTACTCAAGGTGAATCTGATGAACTCTGAGCAGCTCTTCACATACCCACCATCAACAGCTTTCTTCGAAAGCGGTGCGATCTACATAAACCACAGCGCGAATAAGTTTATCGAAGCCAAGAAGGCATCGCTTACAAATCGAGTTAGAGCTGTGCTACGAAATGTGCTTCAAGACCTACGCCTAGGCGACAACACACTACCGCTTACGCAAGGAGAGGGGAGGGGTGTCGATGCGCAGAAGCTGGTACTCAGCAACATCCACCAGAAGATCCTAAGTAAGAGGGTTAGAGCTAGAGGACAGATAATCCAGCTCCCAGACCAGCTATGCTTCATACCGAAGCAGATTCTGCGGGTGAGCTGAGTTGAGTAGGAGAAGAAGCTACTCTGATGAAGAGCTCTCAGACCTCCTTAAGGAGATTTACGTAGCCATCGAGCGCCTCGACAGATTAGGGGAGGAGCTGAAGTGCCTCTTAACCCCGTCGAAATGAGGAGGGCTGCCGAGGCACTCTACGAAGAGAAGCTGAAGATGAGCACAGGCAACCCAGATCTAGATAGCTTGATAGGTGGTGTTGAGGAGGGTCTCTTCTACCTATTCTACGGAGAGCAGCAGATCTTAGACACACTAATCCACAGGCTCATCGTGAACTGCGTTCTACCAAGGGATAGGGGAGGTTTTCAGGCGAAAGGCGTCTACTTCAACAACACAGACTACAACACAGGTAAAACCATACTCGACCCAACGCTACTAGGAGGATTGGCGAAGCGGGTAGGCTTAGAGCCTAAGGATGTGTTCAGAAGCATATACACAGCCGCAGCATACAACGAGGAGAGGCAGCTCATAGTAGCCAACCAAGTAGCCGAGCTCATGGAGAGGGACCCTGGGATCAAGCTGCTAGCCGTACACAACATCACCAGATTCTTTGCGGACTCAAAGAGGGTTGAAGAGACAAGGAGGGTTCTGAAGCAGGTGATAAGCATACTATGGAGCACAGCAAAGAAGAGAGGAATAGCTTTAGTGGCTACCGCAGACGCCTTAAACACTGGTAGAGGCTTCATACCACGACCACAAGGCGGGAACTACCTACGCCACGCAGCAGGCATCATCGTATACATAAAGAGACTTGAGGATGCTGCTAAAGCGTACCTCATCAAACACCCCTGCAGAAAGACACCCGACTCAATCACACTATACCTTGCTGAGGGAGGTGGTGATCTAGTGGGTAGGATAACACCCTCGTTCCGCCAACGCTACGAAGAAGCCATCAGCGAGCTTAAGACGAGCTACCAAAATGCGCTAATCGACCTAGAGCATAGGGAAGCGTTCAACCTCCTCCTCAAAGAAGCCTGGTGTGTTGAACAAGCAGCCATGGGCAACTCAAACCTACCAACGGTAGTGGATGCGCTCAACATAACAGCAAACATACACAACAGAAAGCTCATAGAGGCTCTGAGGAGGAGGCTCGAAGAGCAAGAGAAGGCGATACAAGAGCTCCAGAGAAGGGTTTGAAGCCCTATCTAACCTAGTTGGCGGAGCGAGGCCATCAGAGAATGGGTAGCTTGGTAGGCTGGATACTCGACACATACATAGATGGCGATGAAGCAGCGATCTGGCTCAAAACAGTTGATAACAGAGCAATCAAGCTGAGAGACAAATACCAACCAACCTTCTACATAAAACCAAAGGGAAGGGAAGAAGGGGAGAGGCTCAGCACACTACTTCAGCAACACCTAAGCGTATTAGATGTGAAGTGGGTTGAAAAGTACACCAATCTAAGAAACGGAGAGAAGAAGAGCCTTCTAAAGATAACTGTAGATAAGGCATCGAGCTATAAGAGGCTTCTGATGATCTTGGAGTCCTCGGAGTATGTGGAGGAGCTCTTTAACACCGACCTACTGCACGTCCAACAATACCTCTTCCAGAATCTTGGTGTTGAGCCGACCAGTAAGGTGGAGGTAGAATACGATGAGCAAAGGCAACTAATCGGCGTTTCGAGGATCGATGACGATAGGGAGATCAAGCCGCCTCCCTTCACAACTGTATACTTCAACCTACACACAAATGAACCAACCCCAGATCCAAGTAAGCACCCTATCCGATTGGCTGAGGTGAGGTTTGAGGGTGAGGAGGATGTCATCGAAGGCTCAGAAGAACACATCATCGAAGCGCTCTCAGAGTTAATCAGATCGAGAGACCCAGACCTCCTAGTCTCCCCTAACTGCGACGACTTCACCTTCCCATACCTATACAACCGCAGCAAGATCCTGGGTTTGAACCCTCAGCTAGGTAGGGAGAGAGTGGATGTTAACACAATACGGAAGCCGCTGCCATACTGGGTTAGGGGTAGGGTTGCGCTAGACTACAACCAATTCGGCTGCACATTCGACGAGTGGGGTGTAGCTGGCTTGGTCGAGAGGGCTAGGTTCAGCTTCCTACCACCAGGCATCGCCAGTAGATGGACCAGCAACAGAATCAATGACAGCAGATGCTGCTACGAGCTGCTGAAGAGGGGTTATGTGATACCGAAGAACAGAGGACACTTCGAGTACATCAGACCGATGAGCGTTGTGGTTGAGAGGGATAAGGGTGGCATAATCATACCACCTAAGATAGGCGTGGTGCATGAGAACGTTGCTGAGCTCGACTACGAATCACAGTACCCAAACATATTGGTGAAGTGGTGCATCAGCTACGAAACAGTAACACCAGAAGGCGTTAAGATGAGGGAGGATGCCCTACTACCCTACATCACAAAACGCTACCTGGAGAGGAGACTCTACTTCAAGAGGCTGAGAAACAACTACCCAAAGGGCAGCTGCGAGTGGGTTTGGTGTGAGCAGCGCCAAGCTGCTCTAAAGCTTATTCTCGTCACCCTCTACGGAACCTCTGGATGCTGCTGGAACAGATTCGGCAACGTACTGGCCTTCGAAGAAATCAACAAGAAGTCGAGAGAAATCATGATAAAGACGAAGGATATCGCTCAGCAGAGGGGTTTCGAAGTAGTTTACGCTGACTGCGACAGCATCTTTGTTAAGAAGAGGGGGGCAAAAAAAGAGGACTACGAGAACCTAGCTAAGGAGATCAGCGAGCAGATAGGGTTGCCTATGGCGCTAGACCACCACTACAAGTTCCTCATCCTCCTACCCCTAGAAGCAGACCCATCAGCCATCATGGAGGCCCAAAAACACTACTTCGGCATACTATACGACGGCGAAATAGTAGCCAGAGGAATCGAGCTAAGAAGACACGACACACCAAAATTCATAAAAGATTTCCAGACCAAGCTGATCAAAACCCTATTCAGCTGCGAAAACGCGGAGCAGGTACAGACAGAAGGCTACGATAAAGCCCTTCAAGTCGTAACTGAAGCGATTGACGATCTTATGAAGGGGAAGATTCGGCAAGAAGATCTGGTGGTGTCGAAGACCCTAAAGAAACCCGTAACACAGTACAGAAGCATCCTCCCACACGTCTCAGCAGCAATACAGCTCGCAAGCAGAGGCAGAAGCATCAAACCAGAAGAAAAAGTCAACTTCATCTACACAGACGCAGACCACCACAACCCATTATGCAGAGTAATAGCATACGATCTAATAAACGGCCAGATAAACATAGACGAAGAAAAGTACAGAGATCTCATACTAGACGCGGCAGAAACAATACTATCAACACTAAACTTCAACAGACAGATTTACAACCTACCAAAACCAGATAAAAGATGGTGGAAAGAACTCATAGAAGAGAGGAGAAGAGAAACAGAACTCGAAGCGGAAACAGAGAAACAAACCTGACAGCGATACAATCAATCTCTTGAGCTGCAAGCCTATTCCTGACCTTTTCAAAGACCCGTAGAGTTAAGTGTGGTGGATTTTGGTCGTTTTAGAAGAAATTTCTAGGGTGCTCGACTAGTCTTTACGGGGCTTCGCTCTCCTTTGACTCAGCACTCATACGCTCAAACGCTTCTACGAGTTTATCTACTAGCTGCTCCTCCTCTCTATACGCTTCCTCTAGGAGCTGCGCTAGTAGAGATCTAATTAAGGCCCCTTGCACATTAACGATCTTCTCATACTTTTTAGCTGGTTTGCTGATGAGGTAGTGGAAGAACTCGTGCCTTAGCGTTTTAAGCGCATCTCTTTCATTCGAAGAATATACGTAGATGGTGTTATCCTTCACCTCACCCTCCTTCTCATATTCATCGTTGGGAATCCATTTAACCGAATGGATTTCATAACCGGTCTTAAAGATGCCCTTCATCCTTACAAGCTCTTTATCTAAAGCGGACTGCACATCTACGCCAATTCTACTATTATGACGTGTAGTAGAAGCAACGTTGTGATCAGCGTTCAGACGGTTCTTCTTGAGGGTTTGAGCCATCGGTTACGCTGCTCCCAGCTTTTTCTTCAGCTCCTCTCTAGCCTTCCTCAGGGTCTCTCTGTTTCTTTCGATCACTTCGCTCCAGACTTTGGGGTCTATTTCGGCTTCAACAGCCTCTCTCACGATCCTCTGTAGCTCAGTTGGTTCTAGTGCATCGAGCTCCCAGCATTGATCACCGTATCTCGCTACGTATTCTTCGGCTCTTGGGTCAGCCTTCTTCGTTGGGTTTGGGAGAAGGTTGTAGCTTAGGACTTGTCCATAGGTTAGGGCGATTCTCTTAAGTGTGAAGTCTACGCCGAAGTATTCTACAGCCTCCTCCGTGAATCTTTCGATATCTATCCCACTTGGATCGTGGTCTCCGAGGTATAGGACCTTCGCCTCGCAGTCGCTATGGAATATGTCTAGGTTGTCGTAGATGAAGGTCCAGGAAGAATACCCTCTCGATACGGCTAGTGGTATGTAGAAGCCGCCTACAGCATCGTATATTAACTCGGCTAACGCGTCCTTTTCGAGCCAAACAACGATTCTTTTGCCCATATCTTCCCACGGGTCTTCACCTAAGCCCTCTGTAGCCCTCTCAACCAACTCATCTACGTTAACTGTTTGCCCACTAGGTTTGAACCACCACCTGTATCTTACGTGATCAGCTAGGGAGTCCCAGGGGATAAGCCCACCCATCCTGGCTTTAACGAGTCTTTCGCTGAGTGTCTTGTAGCAGGCTTTGGTGTTCTGGTAGCCTCCGACCAGCTCAGATGCGAGCCTGTAATGGACTTGTCTGAGTGTGGGTCTTATGCCCTGGCTGTTGTATGCTCTTATGAGGCTACAGGCTCTGTTTACGACGCTCTCCCAGTCAACCAACTGTTAGCACCTCCTTCAGGTTCACGCCTAGGTGGCTTACTATCTCTGAGAGCTTCTTAAATGAAATTATCGGCACATCCTCCCCGCGTATCAGCTTTCTCTCTATGTAGCGTGGCTGATATGTTGCTAGGTATCTCGCTCTCTGATCCACCCTCCTAAGCTTGTCACATCTGTCAAGCCAGTCTTCGATTATCTTCGTCGCTTCCTCGGGCTCAATATCTCTCACTTTAACGAGGTATGGCGCTATCGCTAGCCCTATGCATATCTTCCTGCCGTCTGCGATAGGTGTGTTTAGTAGCTTCTCGACCCACTCGTACCCCCTAACCCTCTCTGCCTTTAGTGGTATTCTTCTCGCTTCGATGGCTCTGCTAACCTTTGAAATTTTGAAGTCGCCGTAGAGTAGGGTTAGGTCGGCTCTATTACCGCACCAATCTTGAATAACCTCAACTCTTCGAGAGATGAGCCCGCCTTCTACGATCTTGGAGTTTAGGGTGCAGGGTATCCTAAAGAGCCTGTTTAAGTCGCCTAGGATCTGCTTGTCGCAGAGCCCGTATGATAGGCGCTCCTGAATCCACCTCAAATACTCCTTAGCCTCCCCTACGCCTCCAGGCAGATCTCTAGGTTCGCAGGGTAGTAGGATGTGGAAGCCCTTGCCGCCAGAGAACTGTATAAGCGGCTTCACATCCAGCAGCCTCTTGACGAGCCTAGCTGACTTAAGAGCATACTTCTTAGCAAGATCTAAATCAGATTCGAGATCTATGTCTATGAAGACTGTGCTTATGATGCCTCGGCGCTGCTCCACCTCACTATGCGTAGATAGGAAGCAGTTGTGCAACAAAGAGCTCTCCAAACACCCGATAAGCTCCTCCTTAGACGATACCTTGAACCTACCGTGCTTGATCTCGTCATTCAGCATGACATAGCTCCCTAGCCCAAACATACCATCTCTAGGGAGTCTGAAGGCTTCGGGTAGAAGTTGAAGAACGTAGTCGGCTATTTCAGCCGAGTTCATACCGCCTACACCCTTGGAGAGAAGTCTTTACAGGTCTCGGCGAAGCGGGCGGTCGGCATTACAGCGGCCCACTCTGGGTGCTTGAGGCAGGATGCGGACGAGTAATTGATGCAGTTGCCGCAGCACGCTTCTATGAGATCAAACTCAGATGTCTCCGCACAAGCTCTACACAAATACTCTATTCGCTTGAGCTTCGGGTGCCAGTAGCCCGACACACCATCTTTAGATCCGCATCTTGAGCATTCTGCTGAACCGCTGAACCCGGCTGAACCACCTGCTTCAGCAGACGATGAGGGTGAATCTTTCCCCTTTAGCTGATCTGGGCTCGATTCTAGCCGATTGGTGGGCTCTGCTAAACGATCTGCTAAACCAATATTGTTAGCGAGCTTAGTTAGATCAACTAATCGGCCGTCTATTGGGTCTACGACGAACCTCCAACCGTCCAGTGTAGGCTGGTCTTGTTCAGCAGATCCGTTAGGCTCACCTGCTTTCCACTCCTTCTCATGCTCAATAACCTTTGCCCAATCAATGCGCTGAATCACGTTTTCATCAGGGTTCGGCAGTTCAGCAGATCTTACACTTCGGCAATATAGCTTCCTGTTGGAGCCCTCTGGTTTGAATTCATACGCATATCCTAGGTTTACTAGGTCTGCAAGGTATTGTCTGGCGGTCGATTGCGCTACCCTAAGTTTCGCAGCAACCTCCTCGCTGGTAAGCCCGCCTCCGTTGTAGGGTGGAATCTTATCGAAGCAGCGCTGAAGCCGCCCTGGCAGCTGGTAGAGCGACGATATCAAAACACCCCAGCCAACCCTCAGCGCTATGTAGAGGTCTGCTGCTGTTGCACAGATCAGGTTACCACGCCTAAAACGCTGATATTGGTGTAAGTAAGCGACGACTCTTATTAGATCGAGGAGGAAGTCGAGTTTAGACCGATCCCATGGCGCCAGTTTGAGCAGCTCTTCAGCGTAAGGAATCACTACGTCGTAGTCTTCAAGCAAATCCACGGCTGCGCGAAAGACTTTTAACTCTTCTTCGTCGGCTGGCTTGATCTTTCCAGCGGCAAATTCAACCTTGCGTTGGTTGATGCTCTTCGTAAGCTCCTCGTCTTCGTCCACACTCAGCAACCAGCATCTGCGGAGGGTTTCAGGCATAGGTAGCCTGCCAGCCGACGTTGTCACAACAGTCTTAGCGGGTATTTCCTCCACTTTCGTCTTCCACTCGCCCGTAGCTGGATCTCTTACAGCAACCTCGAATGCGTACCCGCCATCTTCCTTCATGATAAGCCTAAGGTCCAGTTCGGGTTGTGGGCGCCACTCGACAATAAACAGCACCTTGTAATGCTGATCACCGTACCGCATCCCACCCCCAGTTAGGTAGGAGCGAGACGAAGAAGCGCCGAAGCAAAAAGGATCTGAGATAAAGATGGATACCGAAGCCGTTGTAGTCCCAAGCCCTGAGCAAAGGGCTGCTAGTCTTCTAGCGGTTCAAACCCCGCCGCATCAGAGTGGACAAGGAGTTTAAGCCAGCGACCGTCTTCGAAATCGAGAGGGAAGCCTGGTACCACAACGTGAGGGAGAGCCTAGGTGAAGCCGTTTACCACGAGGCTGTGAGGAGGGTTCAGCTGACAGACGAGGATCGAGCCGACTACAGGAAGGCGGTCAGCAAGCTTCTCAGCGTAGTGACATATATCGATGAGGATACGGCTAAGCAGCTTCTCTGGACAGAGGCTGAGACGGCCATAGCTTACGGATTAGCTGAAGAGTGGAAGAAGAGGGCGAAGACCTACGAGGAAGCTTGGAACAGCCTATCAGCAACTCTACCACAGATCCTATGTCCGAAGTGTCAGGTTGCACTCGTCACATACTACATGACGAGGGGTGCTCATTAGCTATGCTAGCAAGTCACAGCAACCCCAATATTCCAATTATGGCGTGATACACTTTCTACCAGAGAAGACAGTAAACACAGCGTTGTGTTCACAGAGCAGCTCCTCAGAAACGCGCTTAACTAGATTGTTTTTAGTGGCTTACGCTTGTATCTTTAGGTTGCTAAGCCGATGGCGCTTAGCACCTCGTTGATCGCCTCTGGGCTAACCTTGCGCGCAAGTAGAGCGTTTACAACTCGATTGATTGCTTCACTTCCATCTAAACCTTTCCCAAACCAAGCTTCAACAAAATCTTTCGTGAACCGTAGCTCCACCAATATCTTCTCCTTCTCACGCTTAGCAGCCTCTATCTCGCTTAAGATCTTAACATATTCGCTTTTAGCATCCTCTACCTCGCTTCTAACCTTCTTCAGCTCTTGGATGTCTTTAAGCGCTGAAACAAACTCGTCAGGACTCATTCCTTCATCCCTCATTCTGTTATAGAGAGCTAGGTAGGACCAGACTTCACCTCGAATCTTTGAGTAAAGATCATATAGCTCGTAGATGCCCTTTAAGCGCCAATAATCCTTA
>JAAOZN010000063.1 GCA_011605775.1 Nitrososphaerota archaeon
AGATGTGTATAAGAGACAGGTTTTGCAGCTCTTTAGGGCTTCGAGCCCTTCTAGTGTTATGCTTTCTACTCCGCTTAAGCCTAGTCCGATGAAGTAGAGCATCGTTAGGTGTTGTGGGGTTGAGGATATAAATAGTCTTCAGCAAGTTGGGGAAGCAGCTTATATAGTGTTGTGGTTAAGTGGTTTGATGGTGGAGAAGGGGCCTGTGGCTCAGCCAGGTAGAGCGGCTGGCTCTTAACCAGTAGGTCGTGGGTTCAAATCCCACCAGGCCCGCTTAAACCATAGTATTAGTGTTCCTTGTTCAGCCTATCTTTACGCATTCTAGACATGTGCACCTCGATAATTTATATCTTTTTAACATTTCAAAATTTAAGCTTTTAATGGAAGAATTAAAAAGCAAAAATTTTTTAATGAGTTCGTAAATAGCGAATCATACTGAAGATTTGAAACTTAAAAGAGACTTTTAAAAATAAAGGGGGTGTATGATTTACTGGATCTTTCTGTGGTTTTTATGTTTCAGTGGGTGCCTCTTGTGTCGTGCGTAGGTTTCCGGCTGGCTGCATCATTAGTATTATGTGCTCTAATAGATCGACTTTCTCTTCCAATGATTGCTTTTTTGCGGCTATAAGTCTACTTATCGTAGGTAGACTTTCTTCTATTATTGCAATTATCTTTTCTAGCTCTAGGTTCGATAGAGGTTGTAGGAAAATTTTTCCATCTTTGTTTTTAATCATTAGTTGGGCTTCGCCAGCTAAATATGCTTCTTTTATGTTGTAGTAGGGGCATCCTAGTTTGTGGTAGGGGCATTTTAGTTTTTTCGGATCTATGGGTATGTTTTCCTTGATGTATACAAGCAGGGTCTTTAGGTCTTCAATAACTTTTTCAACGTAGTTCTTCTGTAAATCATGCATCTCAGCAAGAGATGTAAGGGTATTCTCTGTTTCTTCTATTACCTGTATCATTATCTGTTTGTTTGCAACAGAGGTGGTCTTATCTGCCATCATAGGTTCTAGAAGAATAATCGAAAGATAATTAAACCTTATGAACTTCACTTACAGAAAAAAATTTAGTTTCCTATTATGTAACCCGCTGATATTTTTTCATTAAAATAGTTTAAGTAGTGCCCGCTTTCCTCTTCTACTTGCGTTGGTTTAAATCCCACCAGGCTTGCATTTGATCTAATGTGGAGTAAACGAAAGAATTATAAAAATCCTACAAGACATAGTCACCGCGAGATAGTATTGATGGAATATCAATACCAACATATAGATGAATTAATCAGAAACCTATCTCTTAAGGGAAAAGTTGAGGCAACAAAACAACTAACTAAATTTTATGCCCACTTTCCTCTCAAACTTGCCACTTGTAAGATACCTTCGTCGGGTTATGCCTCAGCGCCTGAGCGACTACAGAGGGGTCTACGCCCTCCAAGTTAACCGCCTCCTCCACAACCCCCAACTCAGCAACAGCGAACCCCCTGGCCTCAGCAACCCTCTTCAACTCATCCATCACGATCCTCAACTCCCTACCGCTCCTCGGCCTAAAACCACCCCTCAGGATCGAGCCCAGGTAGATCTTCACCTCCCAACCCTCCCTAACCCTCTTAACTGCTAAGTCTGTTGCGGAGAAGCGCTGAGCCAACTCCTCAACAAAAGGAAGCCTCTCATCCCTAGAAGACGGGTTAGTGAGTAGACACTTAACAACAGGGACCTTCTCGGTGCAGCTGAAGAACCCTAAATGCACCAGGAGCGCGCCTTCAAGCATTATGCCGCTCCTAACAGCTCCAACAACCCTAACTGGCTGGTCCTCTGAGATGAGCATCCTACGGGCGAGCTCAGGAGGTATCGTGATGACTAGGCTGTTCCCGCTCCTCCTAACCGTGGCATCGAAGTATATGGGGTCGTATACCCACGCTTCCTGCTCAGCCATACCACCCATTAGGTACCGTTAGAAGACATAAATAATTTTGCGGTATTACATATGGTCAGATAATCCCCCTCGCTTATCCTCACCACACCGCCCTGCAGATACACGTAGGGGCTTTGCTTATTCTTCACAAAAGATAGGCTGCTGCACACGCTCCTAAACGGCAAAGGCTTAGGCCACACCTCAATATCAGCCAAATCCACAACGTGCGTGTATTTTTCAGGCAACGCTATACAGAGCCTCCTCTCCACATCAGATATAAGATAGGGTTGAGAATCTAAAACCCCACAACCAACCAGAAGAGAAGGCATATTCCTACTCCTACTACTCACATAGAAGACGACTCTATCACCCTTGCAGAGCTTCCTCCTATGCGCCGCGTATCTACTCAGCCCCCAGACCCTCTTCCTCACCCTATCCTCAAAGATGGTGAAAGCATCAACCACAGCATCGCCGCACCGATGATCCTTCACCACCAAGATGAAGTGGTTCAGACCCACCATCATCACATAGAAGAATCTTCCTCTAAATTAAGTTGACGGATAACACTCTGATCCAACGCCCTCCCCACAAGACGCTCAAGAGGACTCTTGATTAACAGAAGCCCAGCGGCGAAAACAGCAGTGGTAGCTACATCCAACCAACCAAAGAGCCAAACAGCATCAAAGAAGCTTAGCAGAATCAAGACGCTCGGACGAATCAAAAGTAAGAGGGCACCAAAAAAGAAGAGGCTCAACCCACGGCTAAAAGCAGAGTCCTTAAAAAGCCTACCTAAAAAGAAAAAGGATGTGAGGAGGAGTAAGGCTAGGATGGCCGAAGCCGCTTGAGCCAGCACGTCAACCCACTCCAACCTTCCTCCTCCTCTTAAGGGCACCCCTTCACCCTAGGAACATTACTGGATCCAAGGCAGGAGGCAGTCTTCTGGCTAATGTGAGCACCGCACCTTTAGGAGGCTTCAGCTCAATCTTGAATTCGTCGTTTGCTCCGAGATCGTCGCCTATCTGCTGTACATCTATAAAGACCTTGTATTTGTCACCATATCTGAGATACATGTCGGTATCATCTGCAAATATAGCCTCTACACTTGCTTTTGTCCCATCGTAGATGTTGTCTTCGTGCTTGTTTTTGCTGGTCCAGGTTATTACGAGCTTATCTTGGCTAAGGTCAACTGGAGATTTCCCGGCTGAGAGCTTTATGACGAAGCTCACATTATGTAACTTAGTTCCGTCACTTTTTGCTATTACTGCGCCGTCTATCTCCATAACTGATGACGCTTCCTCGATGCCTGCTGCGATGACTTCTTGGCTCTTTTGTGTAGACTGGAAGCCTATGTTCAGCACGGTGAAGGCGAAGGCTGAGGCGACGATGACGAATGCTATTAGGATTATCGCTGTCTCTAGCCCTGTGAGCCCTCTTCGCTGGGTGCGCCAACTTAGTTTATTCTTCTCCCGCGTCATATCGGTCGGTAGAATATCCGTGTAGCATATAGATAAGTTTTATGTCGGATTTAAAACTTATATAGATGCGACTTCTATAATAAAGGCGGGGTAGGTATGCTTGGGTTAGTGGCAGTTGTAGGAGAAGACCCCCAACCACTCTACGCCATAAGAGAGAAAGATACCGATTCGAGCAGCAACCTAGTCGACACACTACAAACCATCTTACCAAACCTACTCGGACCTATTGGTGCAGCTGTCCTCTTTTACCATCTAGGCGCAAGATTAGTAGATAATCTGCTCGAAAAACACAATAGTGACCTTTTGGAACTAAAAGAGGCTATAGTAGATTTCTTCGCCGAAAACAATCTTGGTAGAGTCAAAATAGAAGATAGCGTATGCATAAGCAGCCTCGCCATCTCCACAAAACCTCTGCCGCTAGCTGAAGGCGGCTCCATAGGCTGCTATCTCGTTCGCGGAGTATTCCAGAGGTATTTGAAGCACGTTAAAGGGTTTGAAGTTGAAGTCGAAGAGAGCCGCTGCGTGACTAAAGGAAGCAGCGTGTGCGAATTCAAGATTAAAGAGGTGGAGAAAGTTTGAAGCATCAGGCTCTTGTAGACGGACTTAGAAGCATCCTCAACACACTTAAAACTGAGTTAGGCGCTAACGCTTGCGCCCTTTATGATAAAAAAGGGTTACTCTTCGGAATCGGTCATCGCTCTAATGCACCCCTCCTATCTAAAGTCACCCAGCTGATAATATCAGTAGATAGCTTATTTGAGAGTAACGGTGTAGGGTGTTTAGACTATGTTCTTATCGCTACTCAGCAAGCTGGCATAGCTGTTGGGCGGGTCTTAAGCACCCCAACCACGTATCTCTGCTTAATCCTCCCAGATTCGGATGTACTGGGCTTAGCCTCACTTGGGTTGAATGTGGCTAGAGCTGAGGTTACTACACTACTAAGCAAGCTTGTAGAAAAGAGAAGCGAAAGCGGGTGTGAGCCTCTACTTTGAGCAGCAGTGAAATATCTGAGTTAGAAAAGAAAGTAAAGGCTATTGAAAAAGAGATACAAGAGATACGGGAGCCTCTCTACACAACCCTAACAGATCTAAGAAGCACAATAGCAGAACTTGAAAACCCCTTCAACTACATATCAAAAATGATCGAAGCAATAAACCCAAAGGACGACAAAAAAGAAGAGGGAAGCGCTAACAAAGCGGTTAAAGAAGCTGCTAACAGAGATGGCAGCGAAGATCGAGAGCTAGGAAGCGCTGCTGCAAAGAAAGGCACTAACAAAAACTTTGATGGCAGCGACGGCTTTAGGATTAATGCAGAGGAGTGGCAGCATCAGTTTAACATACTTGTAGTTTCAAACCTGCTGCTTGAAGTCTTCGATAGAGAGGAGTTGATGAGGGTTCTTGCTGAATATGTTAAAGATGGCTGGATAAGCAGAGAGCTCGCCAAAACTATTGAGGAGGCCGTGGATAAGCTTACAATTAACAGGAAGGGGGCTTTAGATGGCGTCGGGTTAGAGGAGCATCTCCTTACACTCTACATCCTCTACAAACTCTCCAACCAACCTAATGACCCAGTATTACCTCTTCTCTTGATTCTGCTGAATAGGCTTCGAAAATCTGGCAACGTTAGGTAACCAGCAGGTGATCAGCAGATTTGGCTTCAAGCACCATAGTATCTGAAGTTTACATAACAATCGCTGTCGTCATAGCGGTATCCGTCTTCTCAGCCTCGATATTCGGCAGCCTACAACGAGTTGTTGACATCGAAAGAGAGAAAACAGCAGATCTCAAGATAAAACTTGGCACACGTGTGGATATAGTCTTCGCCGCCCAATACAACGACACAGCGGTCAAACTTTGGATCAAAAACATAGGTGTCGAACCTATCCACCCAACCCTTATAGGAAATAAAGCCGACTTATTCTTCGGACCACGCGGTCTCTTCGAAAGAATCCCTTACGACTCAACCCCACCGACTTGGGTCTATGATTTAGTGAATGATAGAGACGGTGATGGCGTTTGGGACCCCTCTGAGACCATAGAAGTAACGGTGAACAGCAATTCAACACTATCTGCAGGAGACTACTATGTTAGATACGTCACCTACAACGGCGTATACGGCGAGTACACCTTCACAATTTAGGAGGCGGGTTATGTGTCTGGGTTCGCGGTTCTCGCCGCGATCGCCTTAACTTCGCTCCTCTTGCTATGGGTCAACATAATAATCTTGGAGGGGAACTATGTTAACTACGCAACCGAAGCTGAAGATGTCATTCAACGTATTACTATGGAGGAGAGGAAGGTAAAAGAAGCATATACTCTCTTGATCGTTGAAAAGAGTTCACAAACAATTACAGCACGCATCAAAAATACTGGTCTAATACCGCTCCCAGTCAACACCTTCACTCAATGCGATGTAATCGTAGCCTTTTATGATCTAAAAGCAAGCAGCTACTCCTCCTACTGGTTACCCTATAACACACAGAGAGCAGAAGGCTACTGGTATGTTGGCGGCGTATATAGTGGAGACAGCTTAGGTGAAGGCATCAACCCATTCAATCTAACCACATCAAGCGGTCACCTTGATCCCGGCGAGGCTATGCTTGTTATTGCCAAACTACCTTCCACCTGCGCTTTAGATGCCAACCATTCTTCAGCTATGCTGTTCGCAACACCTAGCGGCGCAAAGGTGGTGGGTGTTGGGTAGCCTATCTTCGCTACTGCTATTTGGCATCCTCTTCTTATTGCTGTTTAACTACATATCTTTCTCTGTAAATGCTGCCGATCTTGAATTAAGCCGCAGTTTAGAACTCTCCGAAATATCATACACCACCTATGTTGAGACAAATCTGATTCGCCTAGCAGACTTCAGAGTGAAGCGGCATAACGGTACTCTGATCGAAGAAGTTTCTTTTAATGCCACCTATCTGGCCCTTGGCGGGGTTAGAGCGCCTGATCTCCTTCACAGCAACCTAATAATAGCTTATGTGAAGATAGTTCGCGGCACATCGAACAACCATACACTCGCGCCTACTGTAAAGAGGATCCCCTACTCACATTACCCCCAATCTACAAGATGGTTTGTGTCATCAGTTTACAACGACATCATAGACCCCCTTGATATGTCTTTGAAATGCGGTGCTTGGAACAGCGGAGAAACCTTATCGTTGATCGTTGAATTCGCCCAAGACGATTTACCCTATTTTGAGCCAGACGTTGGTTTGGGGTACTTCTACATTCTACTGGATCTGCCTACAAGTGCGTGTGGGGTGATGGCGGTTAAGTAAGGAAACTATCCTACCTCAACCCAAGATTATCAGTTGGCATAATAACGAGCTTCAGCAGAAGCTAGGCGATATTCCTGTACCTACTTTGATGTTGATCGAAGGTGCAAATGATACTGGGAAGAGTGTGTTTGCTCAGCAGCTCACATATGGTGCGTTACGTAGCGGCTTGAAGGTCACATATATGACGACTGAGAATACTGTTAAGAGTCTTATTTCGCAGATGCTAAGTCTATCTTTTGATGTTAGACCTTATTTCCTTACAAAGTATTTGAAGGTTTACACCCTGCATGTTGAAAATATCGAGTGGCAGAGAGAGCGAGCGAACCGCCTCTTAGAGATCATAGTAAAGTATCTGACGGAGAGGTGTTTGGCTGATGTTGTTATAGTTGATTCCTTAACATATATGATAACATACGCAGACGATGAAGGTGTTCTAACATTCTTTTCAAGTCTACGCAATATTTGCGATAAACAGCATAAAACGGTAGTCTTGACCGTTCACCCCTATGCTTTTCCTCAAGACCTTTTGATTAGAGTCAGATCTATATGTGACGCTCATCTTACATTAGAAATTAAGACTGTGGGAGATAGAATCGTTAGAATACTCTTCGCCTCTAAGCTTAGAGGCGTAACTAGTGGGGCGGGTTCCGTGGTCGTAGCGTTTGAAGTGGACCCTGCTTTTGGGGTAAAGGTCATCCCGTATTCGCAGACGAGGGCGTAAGGGTATGGGTGGAGAGAAAAGTGAGCACGTAAACACGTTTCCAACCGATCTCCAAGAGGTTTTAGCGAGGAGACCGTATTTAAACCAGTATCTGAGCAAGCTTGGAGAAGATAATATCAGCACACCGGCTTGGTTTCTTACTTTGGATAAGAGACTAAACAAAGAAGAAGTTAATCTGATCTACCCTGTCTCTGAAGAGGTGTTCATACATATCTTCAGGCAGAAAAGCATGGAGCGGGCTAGATACATTATCATCGAGCCTACCCGTGGTCAAGATTTAACGCAAATTATGAATACGCTAGAAAACATCTTCGCTTACAAACTCGATGAAGAACATATTTACAGGAATATAGAGGAGAAGAAAGCGGCATTAAGTAAGCTTATCGACAGCACCCTGAAAGTAGACAACTCCTTAAAGGATCTTACTTACCGCATCACTAAGGGGAAGAACCCGACATTCTTAGTGAATGAGAAGACTAAAGAGCTGCTTGAGTATCTGCTAGTAAGGGACAAGATAGGTGTAGGTCCCCTTGAACCTATGATAAAAGATCCATATATTGAGGATATCTCCTTTAATGGCCTCGGGCCAGTCTTTGTTGAGCATAAGGTTTTTGGTAGCTGTGTAAGCAGCCTACGTTTCGATGACCAAGAACAGCTTGATGAATATGTTAAGAGGTTGGCCGAGCGTATAGGGCGACCTATAAGCTATAGGAACCCAATAGTGGATGGCACGCTTCCAGATGGTTCAAGGATAAACATAGTCTACGGGAGCGAGATCAGCAGACATGGTACGAATTTCACCATTAGAAAATTCTCTAAGATACCGATAAGCATAACCCAACTCTGCCTATGGAATACGATAAGTTATCTCCCAGCAGCCTACCTTTGGATGCTGTTAGAGTTTGGTATAAGTGTGTGGGTTTGTGGTGAAACCGCCTCTGGAAAAACAACGACTTTGAATGCACTCTGTGCTTTCATAAACCCTACGGCTAAGATCGTTAGTGTTGAGGATACTCCTGAGGTTACTGTGCCTCACGAAAACTGGATAAGAGAGGTGACCAAGGAGGGCGAAGGGGATGAAGGTAAGATCGACCTTTTCACCCTTCTTAAAGCTGCGTTGAGACAGAGACCAAACTACATTATAGTTGGGGAGATTCGTGGGCGTGAGGGTAATGTAGCTTTCCAAGCTATGCAGACAGGCCACCCAGTTATAGCCACTTTCCACGCAGCTACTGTGCAGAAGCTTATACAGAGGCTTACGGGCTCGCCGATAGAAGTGCCTAAGACCTACATAGACAATATAGGCGCGGTCGTTATACAAAGCGCTGTAAAGGTTCCGAAGACAGGGAAGATCGAGCGTAGAGTATTAAGTATAAACGAGATACTTGGCTATGATTCCGTAGAAGACCGATTTAATTACATCGAGATCTTCACTTGGGACCCGCTAACAGACGTGTTTCTGTTCAGAGGCGAGGGTACAAGCTACCTACTCGAAAATAAGCTGGCGGTCTTCTACGGTTACTCGAAGCGTGAGGTGAGGGAAATTTACAACCACCTTCGAATGAGGGCTGAGCTGCTTAGGCTACTTGCTGAGGCTGGTGTTACAGACTACTTTGACTTATGGTTCACCTTGAAGACGATAAAGGCGCTTGGAATCGAAAGAGCGCTTGAGTTGATGCGTAAGGGAAAGCTCCTCGAAGTGGTGAAGGCTCGATGAAAATTGAGGCAGTAAGTAAGGTCATACGAGTTAGATCAAGCATCGAAGGTAAGCAGAGGGGAAGAGCGGAGTTTCCCCTATTAATTTTGCTCCTTTACCTAGCAGCCTCCTCCAATCAACCACTACACTACATACTGGGTATCATCAGAAGTTCGCCCATAACACCTTTAGCTGGGTTCCAAAACCTCTTCAAAAAACTCGATTTGATGATCGATAAATGGAATTATAAGCAGGAATACGCCTTGAGCGTGGCTGCAAAACTATTCAAGGATCGCAAAGTCAGCGCCTTTTTACTTAGGCTCTCTCAAGCTCTTAGTGTCGGCACGTACTTCAAAGATTTTATGAAGATAGAGCACACCAAGTTCATCATTACAAGCCAAAGAGAGCATCTGAATCTGATAGATAGATTGAGGTGGATGGGTGAAGCATATTCTGCGCTTATTACAGCGGGCACGGTTATCTCAGTTTCTATGATCTCAGTCTCCACACTACTAGGTACGGCTTCCGCTACCCAGAGCCTCCAGCTAACATTAATAGGAGTCCCAGCCGCAGCCGCTGCTCTTACATTTCTTATAGCTAAAGTCAGCCCAAGATATGAGGTGGTGACTGATCTAGAATGCAGACCGCCTAGATTAACCTATCTCCTAAAACTTGGCAAGATTCTTTACGTAACTCTACTGGTTCTGACACCTATCTGCTTCTACATTCTGCATCAGCTGGGTCTAAGTTTCTATGGGTGGTCTTTAATGGCTTTAAGCGGTGCAGCTTTATTCACGTTAGGCAAATTTGGTCTAAGGGAAGTTAAGCAGATAAGGAACTTCGAGAGCCAATTTATACTCTTCATAAAAGTTTTGGGTGAAGCGGTGGCAGCCGCAGGTACACTAACCCAGGGGATTAGGTTGATAGCACAAAGTGAATTCGGCAAAATGACTAATCACATAAAGAAACTTCTCTCAAGACTAACTCTGGGGTTTGATAGCAACGTCTGCTGGCTAAACTTCGCTGCTGAAACAGGTAGCAGACTCATATCAGACTTTACACAGATACTCCTAGCCTCAACGAAGATAGGTGGGAAGATGAATGAGGTGTGTTTAACAATAGCCGATTGGGTCAATGAAGAGCTCGTCAGAAGAGCTAGACGTGAGCAAGCGGCGAATTATCTAAAAGGTCTAGTCTTCCCAATCCAAGGCACCCTCGTAGCCATCCTAACTATGACCACTGTTCTCATAGAGATTCTTAACCGATTCGCCTCCATACCGTCTGCAGCACCGATCCGCTTTGTTAGTCCTGTGGACCTGCATCTACTCGTCTTCTTCAACTTCACACTGCTCTTCGCTTTAGCGGTGATAAGCTCAGCAGCCATCTACTTTACAGACGGTAGCACTCTTTTCAACCTATATTATAACTTGGGTCTATTTCTGCTCGTCTCAGGGTTGGGTGTGGCAATCTGCCAGACGTTCGCCGTCAACGTGCTCAGCTTGTTTGCTGGTTTTGAATCTAAGGTAGGGGCGGTGATACCTTGAAAACACTATTGACAGCAGCAGTACTAACCCTAAGCACTATCCTATCGCTAGGCTCAGCCCTACTACTCACGTTGACAACACTTGGTGTCGTTAATCCAACCCTAAACCTCTACACCTTACTCGTCTATCTCATAGCAGCCTCACCCTCCTACTTTATCATGAAGACGCTGCTTGAAATCCTGAAAACGCAGACCGTAACTCAAACAAAAAATGAAAGCGAGTCTAAGGTAAAGAAGCTTGAGCAGACAGAGCAGCGAGTAAAAGAAGCCGAGGCTAAGCAAGCAGAGCAGCAAACATTAGAATCGATGGAATCAAAGCAAGAAGTTAAAGTCGAGGAGCCGAAGAATGTGGAAAAAGATAGAGAGCAGCCAAAGGCAAAGGCGACAAATGAGACAAAAATTAGCTTAAATGAGGAAAAAGCTAAGCAAGAGATCCTTAAAGCAGCAACTATAATTAAGACAAAATCGGAAACACCCTCTAACCTCGAACCACCTCAACCACTTAGCGGAGATAAAGAAGGTGCGAGTGGAGAAACCATAAAGATCTTCACACCTTTACTCGATGAGCTTAGAACGATACAGAATGAACTTAATGGATTAAAGTCGCGCTTAAGGAATATAAAGGAAGATTTGCCCTCTACTTAACATATTTCTGTGGGTTTTTGTCGAAAGCGTCTTTACACGCTATGCAGCAGAAGTAGTATGTTACACCTCTATACTCTGATTTAAACTTAGCCTTCTTCTCGTCAACATTCATCCCGCATACCGGGTCTTTAGCCAACTACCGCTCATACATCCCATCAGCTAACCTCTTTTTAAGGTTAAAGAGTTTGCGACTACGCTAACGGAGCTCAGGCTCATCGCTATCGCAGCGAAGATGGGGCTTAGCAGCCCTACTGCGGCTACTGGTATGAAGGCTGTGTTGTATGCGAAGGCCCAGAACAGGTTCTGTCTAATCTTCCTAAGGGTTCTTCTGCTCAGTTTTATCGCCTCAGCGACATCTCTTGGATCGTCTTTGATCAGCACTATGCCAGCTGCCTCCACCGCAACATCTGTGCCGCTCCCTATCGCTATACCC
>JAAOZN010000064.1 GCA_011605775.1 Nitrososphaerota archaeon
CTGGTGTATGGTGGTGAGGTTCTGGAGTTGAATCTGTTCTGTGAGGAGCCTCTTGTTGTGGGTGAAGTTACAGTTAGTGTGGATGATGCTGAGGCTGAGGTTGAGAAGGTTCTGAAGCGTGCTAGGGCTGTTGAGGAGAGGTATGGTAGGAAGCCGACCCTAACCCTACTCTGCGCAGCAACCTGCAGAGCAGATGCTGCTGAGCGCTTGAAGGAGCTCTGCGAGAAGCACGGCATAAAGCTCATCTTAGGAAAAGAAATAGCTGAAGCACTAACACCATAACACTATGTAAGATAAACTATCTATGAGAGCGTTAAAAACGATGTTTGAAAGAATTCACACAGCAGACTAGATATATTAGATGGGACGTAATAGCGCCCTATTTGCGAGAAAGAAGAGAGAAAAATCGATATTCTCTCTTGAAACCATCATCTATAACCGCTAACCCTCTAGCTAGAGGTTTTGGGTTTGGCTCATATCTCATAGGAACAACATATTTAAGGGCCGAAGATGTTTGAAATTCGGCTATGAAGGTTGTGATGATCAATGACTGCGCTTATGTTGGCGAGACCATTCTAAAGTTTCTAGAGGGGGTTGAATGGCTTCACATTAAGAGGAGTAGAAGTATCTGGGACAAGACTTTTGGAGTCGCATATGGGATTTTAAGAGCAAAGGGCGATGTGTATCACGTTAACTACCTTCTGCAGGACTGCTACATCGCTTTGAAGCTTGGCAAGAGGCCTCTGATAGGGCACGCGCACGGTAGCGACCTAAGATCTGGGTTAAAACACCCACTTCTCAAGAGAATTGTCCAATATGATCTTAAGCGCTGTGATAGGGTGTTGGTCAGCACTCCGGACATACTTGGAATCGCGAAGATGTTTCGTGAGGACGCAGAATATCTTCCCAACCCGGTTGATACAAGACTCTTCTACCCTAAGCCGATGCTCGAGCGGGATGGTAGATTGAGGGTGCTGATAGCGAGCAGCTCAGACTGGAAGGTTAAGGGCACAGACGTGGCGATAAGAGCGTTAAGCGAGATCAAAGATGAAGTCGAGGTTTCGATAATCAGATACGGCAAAGATTTCGATAAAACTGTGGAGTTAGCAAGATCCCTCGGCTTGAACCTACACGTGCTTGAGAAAGTATCGCACGAAGAGATTAGAGAATACTACTGGAGCAACGACATAATCATAGACCGATTCAAACTAGGCTCTTTGGGGATGGTTTCGCTGGAAGCCATAGCGTGCGGCAGACCAGTAGTGACGTTCGTCTCATCAGAATACGCCGAATACAAAGACTTTCCTTTGAAAGACGTGGGTACAGAAGAAAAGATCGTGGAGGCTGTGGCTGGCTCAGACGCTAAACTTTGGGAGAAGGAATACAGATATCTTGAGCAGAATCATAAGCCAGAAGCTGTTGTTAAGAAGATCCTAAACATCTACAGCAGCCTCACGTATTAAGCGTCTTCTACTCCTCTTTCAAAGAAGGTGGAGCGACTAATGCGATTAAGAAGTTATTTGCTTATTAAAGTGCGTTCTAAAATTTTGAGAAGCTCAGTAAACTCCTCCTCACTAAGATCATCTAACTTTCTTTTCAAAACCCTACCCGACTTAACTTCATCTGGGTTTATATCTTGCGGCAACAGGTTTAAACGCTTTAAATCTTCAACAAATCTTCGGCGCACTTCGTCAGATGGATATTTATCTACCTCAATTGAGCCGAAATGAGCGTAAAGCCTTCCAGAAAAATAAACAGCTAGAACTTTTCCATCACTGCTTTTTAAGTAGAAGCCGGGGTCTCGTGAACGCGACTCAGCGAAGATTTTTTTTCCCGAGCGAATTCGAGGATTTGAGAAATCCTCTTTTTTAATATTTCTTCTGGGATGTCATCTATTTGCTCTTGTAAGAGTTCATGTGTCCAACTCTTCGGTTTCTCTGGATTAGGCTTCATGCTTTCAGGTATTAGTACTGTGCGCGCCAAGTATTCGTTCTCGCCGTCTCTGAAATAGCTGAAGGTTACAGCGTTTATGTCAATCTCATGTTTTGATAAATAGTTGAGTACTCTTTCAGTTTGGGCATCGAGTTCAGACGCAACTATCAACATTTTATGGGAACTGTTTAAGGATTCAGGAAGATCGTCCCTAAATTTCTCTTGAAACGCTTCTTCGAGGTCTGTTCCTTTTTTCTTAAAGTATTCGTCCGCAATCTCCAAAATTTTATCAGAGGGGAGATCGTCAACCCAAGAAGCATACTCAAGGATTTGGGCTAAGACATCGCGAGGCGCTCTATCTCTTTTTAACTCGATAATCACTACGTCGCCATCCCTATTAAGGCATAAAAGGTCGATCGACTTATTGAAATCCGTTTGAACTTCACGCCCAATAACCAATAAATCGTCTGAAATCAACGAAATATCTTCTTCCAGCCAATCATGTAACTTCTTTTCTTGCTCAACAGACCCTCTATCTAACACATCAAACCCTTTATCCGTGATTTTCCATAAACGGATTTGAGTTGACAATGCAACCGCCTAAAAAGCAACCTTAGAACCTAATAAATATTTGTGTTAAACTCGTTTCTTTAAGAGGAGTATTTGTTGAGTCAAGGATGAGGATGAGCTTCTAGAGGAAGCAGACGCTCAAACATTGCTGATGATTTGCTTGAGCCGCCTCGGCTACGTGCTCCGTCTTCACTCAACACGCTTAAGAGGAAGCCTTTGAAACCCTTAAGCGTGTAGAGGCGTGGTCTTTTGAAGGTTGGTTGCTACATAGGTGGTATCTACCCTAGGTCTGAGAAGCTTATCGAGGCTACTCGTAGGAGCCCGCCTAACTTGGCTGAGATCTTCCGCAGAGATAAGAAGAGAGCCATTGACCTACAGGTCAAAGCCGGTTTAACCTATGTTTCAGATCCGCTTTTAGATTGGAGCGACATGCTCAGACCGTATCTAGCGTTGAAGGGTGTTGAGCAAGGCGCGTTAAATAGAATATTTGAGCAGAACACATTCTACCGCATGCCCCTAGTTGTGGATAGGGTTGAGTGGGTCGAGCCGATAACCCTCAAGAACCTTTCACTAGACCTCCTACCTAACAGAAGGGAGTGGAAGGTTGACCTCCCAGACCCCTACACATTCGCCCAGCTCTCAGACAACCGATACTACAAGGATCACAGGGATCTAGTTTTAGACTTGGCTAAGGCTTTGGCGAAGGAGGCTGAAACCCTACAGCACCACTTCAAACTCATCCAGATCAACGCACCATCGATCTGCAGCATAAGGAGTAGAGATGAACTAGAGCTAGCGTATGAAGCGCTCAAAACCGTAACAAGGGGCATCTTGGCGAAGACCTACCTCCACCTATACTTCGGAGACCCAGCGCCGATCCTAAGCGATCTACTCGACTTCCCAGTCAGCGGGCTTGGATTAGACTTAGTGAACATAAAGATCCCAGAGGGTCTGAGATTCGGCAAGATGGGTTTGGCTGCTGGCTGCGTAGATGCGGGTAACACAAAGATGGAGAAGCCCAAGAAGGTGGCGGAAGAAGTCAAGAGGGTTGTTGATGCGGTTGAGCCGAGCGAATTATACATATGCCCAAACTATGATCTAGAGTATGTGCCAAGAGCATACGCTAACAGAAAGGTGCTGAGGCTCTCAAAGATCGCCAAGCTCTTAGGGGAGGAGATGGAAGGTTGAATAAACTCTACCCCACACAGGAAATAGGTAGCCTCAAGAAGCCAGAGTGGTTCCTCAAGATCATTAGAGACAAGAGGGTAAGCGAAGAGGCGAAGAAGGCTGCGAGAGACGACCTCGCCTACCTCAACATACGCCTACTCGAAGACTGCGGCCTAGACTACGTCTACGACGGTGAAGCGAGGAGACCTGAGATGTATGAATACGTTGTGAAGAATGTCGGAGGCTTCAAGCTAGCGGGTTGGGTAAGATCTTTTGACAACAGATACTACAGAAAGGCTAGAGTTGTGGATAGGGTCACATACCTAGGACCATATCATCTTGACGAATTCAAGTTCGTAGCTCAGCACGCTA
>JAAOZN010000065.1 GCA_011605775.1 Nitrososphaerota archaeon
CCGGGTGCCCTGTGGTAGCGTCAGACACAGGCGGGCTATCAGAAATCGTAGAGCACGAGAAGACGGGGGTAAAGGTCTACCCAAATAACCCAGATTCGCTTGCTTGGGGCATCTTAAGGGTGTTGGAGTCGAAGGATCTTGCGGAGCGGCTGAAGAAGAATATGCGGGAGAAGGTTGAGCGGGAGTATAGGTGGAGCACCATAGCACAAGCCACAAAAGCCGTCTACCAAGAAGCCCTCAGCCTACAGTAAAGAGAGTAATGTTTATGCTCTATTTGTGGGTTAGAGGTTTTAGTGAGGTATCTCGTGAAGCAAAGTGAAGCAAATCATCAACCCCCTTCCCTAGACCTGCGAAATTGGCTAACTTTCGTGAAGCGGTGGGATATAATTGTAGATAGCCTCTGGATCATCCCTGAACGAGATAGTAGCGGCGCTATGGGTGTTCTTCACCACGGCGAGTTTATACCCCAGATACCTAGGCAAGCCATCTTAAGATTCACCAGATCCTACGATCTAGTCGTAGACCCATTTGTTGGCTACGGCACGACGCTCGTAGAATGCCAGAGGCTGGGGAGGAATGGTATAGGTGTTGAGTTAGAGCCCCAGATAGCTGAGGTGGCTAAGAGGAGGCTCTGTGAAGAGCTCAACCCCTACGGGGTGAGGGTTGAGGTGGTAGAAGGGGATAGCAGAGAAATCGATTTCCAACATCTACTCGCTGAAAGAGGGTTTAGCGAAGCGTCTCTAGTTATAGCGCACCCACCCTACCACGACATCATCAAATACGGTAAAGACCCAAGAAACCTAGCAAACGCACCAACATTAGAAGATTTCCTCCACTCATACGGTAAGATCCTCGATAATGTGCTGACCGTCTTAGCCAAAGGCGGATATTACGTGCTCGTCATAGGAGACAAATATGCGGAAGGCGAGTGGGTCCCACTTGGATTCTACACATTGAGTGAGACGCTTAAAAGAGGTTTGAAGCTCAAAGCCATATGCATCAAAAACTTCGAAGAAACCTTAGCCAAGCGAAAACAGATACATCTCTGGAAGTATAGGGTGCTGAAGTCAGGCACTTTCTTCTTCAAACACGAGTACATCATCTTCTTCCAAAAATTTTGATCAGATGTAATCCTTTATGCTTGTTTGGCTGAGTGCTCCTCTAAGGATGGTGCTGTGCTGAATCCAGCTTTGGAGAGGTACTTTCAACAAGCCTTTGGCGAATCTTAAGGCTTCCTCTAATGTGTCGAAGATCCGCGGCTTAGTCTTGAGCGCTGCTCTGATACTCTCCCTAACATTCCAGACACCAACTGGGAGTATGTAGTCTGGGTATATTTCGCGGAGCGCTAGGACTGTTGCTTGGCGCCTCATTCTGCTGAGCGCTTCGGTTGCTGCTAGCCTCGTTGAGTAGTAGCAGCCGCCTATCGAAGGATAATCTTTCCGCCCCCAGTAAGACTCGTAGTCACCCATGATGGCTGGTTTAGGTGAAGCGCCCTCTGGGTTCCAAGGTGTACCTGGAAACCAGGCTTCTATCCACTCGAAGCTCCAAGGTTTAGGTATAAGAATCACTATGTAGAGGTTGCCGATGTTCTTGAGGTAGAAGACCATATACTTATCTACAGTTGGGTGATTCTTCACCTCTTTGACGAGCACTTCGGAGATGATGCTGTCTACTGCTGTTATACTCCACCTTGTTGGAACGAGCCTCCTCCTCTTCCCCTCACCGAACATACCTAGGCTAAAGGCACGCTGTATTCTTGTGACCAGCACCCCCTTCTTATAGAGTTCTGCAACAGCTTCAGCAGCCTTCAGATCCCTATCATAGTACGCTTTCTCTATCCGCCTATCTACGCTGCTATCTGAAGCTTTAAATGAACGTAGGGGTGCTGAGGGTCCGAAGGGTTGCGCGATATCCGATAATATAAGCATCTTCAGAGGCTTCTTTTCGAAGACCGCCTCCGCATCCACCGCTTTCACACTCATCGCAAGCTCCTGTAGCGTAGCCAGCAGCCTATGCCCGGTTGAGGCTGCCTTAACTTCGAGCCTACTCTTCCCCCTAACCAAGCTGTACCTGAAGCTTACGATCTCCTCTATCCCCTTACCCAACCACCACTCAGGCGTATCTAAGAGAACTGTGTCGCCGTAGAAGTTGGGGAGGAGGGGGCCAACGTACACCTTGGGGTAGCCTATGCGCCCGACGAAGGCCGCTGGTGGTGTGGAGCCCGCTATCTGCTCACGGTCTAAACCTCCTTTAACCCTCACAAGCGCTTCAGCCTTCACCACTATGGGGCATCTGGCTTTTCCGCAGAGCATTCTAGCCCCTCTGCACGCCAGGCATAGGGTGGGGTAGAGCCTACCTGAAACCCTAACACCCTCTCCTAGAGCCTCCACTACATCACGAGGCAGAATATCTCCTAGCCCCCCACTCCCCACCATCACATAACCATAGAGCATTAGAAGTTGATTAATCTTTAAACCGTGAGCATAGGAGTTGGAGTGGGTAATTCAGCGATAGCTTTGGCTGCCTTGCTCCGCTTGTTCTTGGAGAGCTTCATCATCAGATCGTAGGCTGATTTGAACTCTTGAAGCGGCTTCGCCTCAACAACCCTATCCTTAATCATTCCGTTAACTATCTCCTCAGCCAACTCACTTCTGACCAAAACTGCAGACCAGCCGTCTAACCCCACCCCACCAGCTGAGACATCAGCGTCTTCAGCCGTAAAATCGTCGCAGAATTCGCACGCTCTTCTCACGTAGCCCTTTATATCCTTGAGCGCTATCTCACGCTGCTGCCCATCCTTTAAGTAGATAAAGAACTTACCCTTGATGTTTGTTTTTGCGATCTGATCTAAAGGTATCTTCATCTCACCCTCTATCTTCTGCTTCATTAACCCAAAGTAGTCAAAGCTTTCGCTGCAGAAGAGCCCTATCGAGAGCTTAATCCGCTCGAATGGCTTGATGTTGTTAAGCTGCGCCTTCTTAAGAGATTGAATCTGACAAGGTACGCCAACAAACGCAACCTTACCCGCAGAATAGGGTGCTGCATGAGGTAATTCACTTAGTAATGATATTATGTTTGGTGAATATGTGTATCTGGTTCCAGCTGCTGAAAGTATCTCTTCAGCGCTTCTAGCTAAGCGTGGCTCTGCGAGCTGAGGTTGTTTACCTACCCCAGAAAGCAGGGCAGCATCTATTACACCGTTTTCATAAGCCCATAGAAGTAGGGTTGTTACGAAGCCCCCGTCTTGGCACACTCTACGCACATCCTCTCTAGTGGTCCTTATGGCGTAGGCGGCTCTAAGATCACCGACACCTTCTTTTGGTGCTTTGCTAATAAACCCCATCTTCTCAAGTATTATGTCTGCTCTTGAGCAGGATAGCAAGCAGATCCCGCAATCCACGCACCTCCCGCTCTCTCTTAAAGGCTTGTCAACGTATTCTAAACAGTCTCTGCTGTTAACTCTGCACGCTACTGTACAAGTGCCGCATCTTGAACATAGATCTGTTTCAATAACTTTGTCTAGGATGTCGGTATACTTTAAACCACTTAACCAGCGTAGGCTCAATTCTCTACACCTCCTTTATTTGCTTAACCCAGATTTAAGCTCTTCATCCTACCCATATCTTTTGTAGCCGAAAAGATAGAGTTCGATGACTAAAGCTAGGAGCAGCCCCACCACGCCGACAAACAGGTAGAAGTTGCTAACACGTTTACTTGATGTAAATCTGCTGCCTCGGTAGATGAAGTAGACGCCTGCAACACCGAGTATTAGGGTGAATATGTATATGACGGTGTCACCTATACTTTGCGCGGTAGAGGAGCGGAAGATCATCGATTGTGGCGCTTTGAATCTTAACCCTTCAAGCACAGCATTTACGCCTCCGCCCAAGAGAATGAGTAGCGCGAGCAGATAAAGCCCCTCTATAACTCTTTCAACAGAGACTTTGAGGGATCTTCTGACGAATCGGCTCTTCTCTAACCTTCTGCTTATCTTTGCTGCGAAGCTGTCAAGAGCTTTCTTCAGCAATCTTCTCCCCCTCTTTTAGGCGTTTAAGCTCCATCTTAGCAACATCTTTAACCCATTCCCCGCACTCAGGCAGCTCAAGCAGCCTCTCTAAATACCTTCCTTCATCCATCTCACCATATGCTCTACACCAGCGTCTATACCCCTCGACGAGGCTTCGGTATGCTTCAGCGTGGTAGAAGCAGAGCCCCTCTTTAGATCTGCTCTCCCTCCAGCAGAGCACACACTTCAAACTCTACTTCACCCTCCCACTCTTCGTCGGGCAGCTAGGATTCACACACATCCTCCACGGATATCTACCCAACGTTATGGCTACCATAGGCCAGCCGCACACCCTACAGACCCTATTTAGGCTTCTTACTTTACCTTTTTGAGGTAGGGGTGCTGAGGCTCTGCAGCCTCCCTCATAGTTTGTGCAGCCTACAAACCGCTTACCCGTCTTCTTTGAGCGTAAAACCTTAAGCTGCCCATTTCTACAGAGGGGGCACTCCCCTATTATGTCCTCTGCAGCTAAGCTCGCTTTCGCCGCCTCTTTAACCCTTAAAGCAAGTTCTTCCTCAGCCGCTTTAAGCCCCTCTAGGGCTGATAGGAGGTGTGATGCCGCCTTCTCTACAACATCAGCGCCACTCACCTCACCTTTCTCTATGTCCTCCAGAGCTCTTTCTATCTCTCTCGTCATCTCTGTCGAGATTATGTTTGGGCTATGTTCTTTCATGGCTTCGATTATGGAGAAGGCTAAGTCGGTTGCTTTGATGCTGCTGCCCACAATATACCCTCTTTGGTAGAGTGTGTCAATGATCTCAGCCCTAGTGGTCTTCGTGCCGACCCCCTCCCTCTCCATCTTAGCGAGCAAGCTGCTCTGGTTGTAGCGAGGCGGGGGCTGCTCAAACCTCTCAGCAACTTCTATAGAAATGACTCTAAGCCTATCACCCTCCCCCAAATTGGGGAGCGGATTATCCTCAACACTGGTATACGCTCTATAGTATTTTATCCACCCCTCCTCTATAGTCCTTCGACCGCTCACTTTGAAGAGATGAGAGCCTATCTCGATATCAGCTGTGACCCTCTCACGTACAGCGTAATCGCCGAAGACCGCGAGAAACCTTCTCACAACCAAATCATACAGCTCGCTCTGCCTCTCATCCAACCCCTGAGGGAGTTCACCTGTAGGGTAGATGGCTGGATGCGCAGGGTCCTCCTCTTTGCCTTCAAAGGGTTTAAGAGGCTTGGTAAGGAGCTCGCTTACATCAGATCTATACTGCTCCAACTTCTGTAGGTTGCTAAGTATCTTACGGTAGCCTATGGATGGTGGGAGCTTCTGGCTTGAAGTGCGAGGGTATGAGATTAGAGCCTTCAGATAGAGGCTCTCAGCCAATCTTAGGGTTAGTGAGGGGGAGAAGCCGAAGACCCTGTAGGCTTCGTGCTGTAGGTCGCCGAGGTTGAATGGTGTAGGTGGGTGCTGGTGTATAATCTGCTTATGAACCTCTTTGACAACCCCCTCCTTCCCTCTGCAACCAGCCTCAACAGCTCGAGCCTCAGCCAGCCTCTCGATCTTCTCCACAACATAAGAAGCTCTGAAGGCGAAGCCGTCCTTCTCCAGCACCGCGCCAACACTCCAACACGGTGTAGGGACAAACCACCTAATCTCACACTCCCTATCCACGATATACGCTAACGTAGGACCTTGGACCCTACCTACGCTGAGCGTCCGGTAACCGCCTTTGGAGGAGTAGGCTTCTGTGAGCGCTCGTGTTAGGTTCACACCCCATATAAAATCCACTATATGCCTAGTCCTACCAGCCTCAGCCAGCCTATTCACAGGGTTGGGGAAGGTTTTTGCAAAAGCTTCCCTCAGCTCCTCTACAGTCAGAGTTGAGAACTTCGCTCTTAGGGCTGAGGTCTCTTTTCCACCGCACGCATACTTCAAAATATTATACCCTATCGTTTCCCCCTCTATGTCGTAGTCGCAGGCGTTTATGAAGCCAGAAGCACCCTTCGCCAACTCCCCTATAGCCTTGATCAACCTACCAACATGCCTCTTACTTCTATCAACCGTATGCAGAGGGTACCAACCAACATCCAAAATAGGGTAACCACTCTTCTTCACATCAACATCCCAGACCGTATAGAGGTGCCCAGATGCTGCACACACAACAAACCTACCTCTATCACCATCAACCCTATACACAACCACACCATCATCAACCCGCTCAGCCCTCACCTCACCACCCAAAGCAGAAGCTACACGCCTCGCAGCATCCGGCTTCTCGCAGACAACAAGCAGATAACCCGAATCAGCCATCAACCACACCCAACAAACACACCCAAATAAACACACACCTCTGCCCTAACATGGCGCCGAATTACTGGTAGAAGAAACCCATCAAGGCTACCTAGAATATTGGTGAAATAAGAGGGGTGCGTGCTGGCCGTAACCCTCCTTCTGTTTTAGGCAGGATTCCGCTAAGCGGCCTACCCGGGTTTCGTGCAGCGCTCATCAACCCTGTTTGGCCTTGCTCCCCGCGGGTCAACCGTTTCACTCTGAAGCTGGGAACCTCAGAGTCGCCTCATCACCGTTCCCCCAGCCCAGATGCCGTTTCTGTGTTGTTGCCATCGGTCTCCCGATGCGCCTCGCGGCGCCGCGGTGCTGCACGGAGGGAGGAGTTTCCTCAGGGTGTTGCCCCTCACCTGCCCACCAGCTCGCACCCAAGCATGTTAGGTTAGAGGTGTTGGTAAAACCTTTTCTGCTCTGCTTATGTAGTCTGCTTGGATGGTTAAGATAGTAGTTGATAGCAGGGAGCCAGATGTCATCGCAGTTCTTCTGCTGCAGCTAGGTGTGGAGGTGGAGAGGAGAGCTGTGACGCCTGGAGACTATATACTTTCATCTGAGTGTGCTGTTGAGAGGAAGACGACTCAAGACTTCTTTAACTCGCTTTTCAGCGGTAGGCTGTTTGAGCAGGTGGAGCGCCTTAGAGAAGCCTACACAAAACCACTTATGATAATAGAGGGTGATGTAGGTGAGGAGCTTGCGAATAGGCTGAACCCAAGAGCCTTCTGGGGTGCTCTCCTCAAGCTGCAAATGGACTACAACTTACCTACAATAAACACATACAACACGCTTCAAACAGTAGACCTACTAGCAACACTAGCAAAACGCTTACAGCAGCAGTCCGCAGAACCCATAAAGCTGAGGCATAAGCCAAAGATCTTGACTGAGAGGGAACGCCAGATCTATGCTGTCTGCGGCCTGCCTGGCATCGGAGAGGGTTTAGCCGTTAGGCTTCTCTCCCACTTCGGCTCGGTTAGAAGAGTGTTCATCGCCTCCAAAACCGAGCTTATGAAGGTTGAGGGTATAGGTGAGTTGAAAGCTGAGCGGATAACCAAGCTCTTGGATGCACCTTTCACATAAACCACGCAGAGAGGGAATATCTTAAAAACATCCTAAACTCTGCACATAATTGAATGGCTGCGAAAAAGGTTGGGCTTCTTACAGAAAGACAGATCGAAGTGCTAAAGCTGAGAGCTCAAGGTTTGACGCAAGAGGAGGTCGCTAAGAGGCTAAACACAACAAGAGAAAATGTGAGCATACTTGAGAAGAGGGCTTATCAGAACATAAAGTTGGCCAGAGAAACCTTAGCAGCCCTGAAGAGCTTTGGCGTAGCGGTTTCTGTGGTGATAAAGCCGGGCACACACCTTGTGGATGTTCCACGCATCATATTGAATAAAGCAGATGAAGCTAACATAAAGGTTAAAGCAAACTTCACCAGAATCTATGATGAAATAAGGTTTAGGGCAGGCGACAAAGTTAAGAGGACTAGAGTGATTCGCCCGATCACTGTAAAGATCTTACCTAACGGAGACTTTACAGTAGAATAAATGAACATTATCTTAGCCCCAAGTACCTCTCAACATCTAGCGCAGCCATACAACCAAATCCAGCAGCAGTTATCGCCTGCCTATATCTATGATCATGCACATCTCCAGCTGCAAAGACCCCACTAACACTCGTCATACTACCTTCCTTGAGCACTATGTATCCTTTTTCATCTAACTCTATCTGCCCCTTAAAGACTTCAGTATTCGGCTCGTGTCCTATGGCTATAAACAACCCTTGGACATTTAGCGTCTCTTTTTCGCCACTCCTGACATCACTCACCACCACACCCTCAACACTTTTTTCGCCTAAAATATCTTTGACCACACTATTCCACTTGAATGATATCTTTGGGTTGGCGAAGGCGCGCTGCTGCATAGCTAAGCTAGCCCTCAACTTATCTCGCCTATGAATTACAGTAACCTTGCTAGCGAATTTGGTTAAAAAGAGCGCATCTTCTAGAGCAGAATCACCCCCACCTACTACCGCTACATCCTTTCCCTTAAAGAATGCTCCATCACAAGTTGCGCAGACCGAAACACCCCTACCCATAAGCCTACGCTCAGCCTCTAAACCAAGTAGCCTAGCAGATGCACCAGTAGCAATTATAACGGCTTCGGTCTCAACCAAGCCGCTCTCAGTAAAGATCTTAAACGGCTGACCCTTAAAATCCACCTTCACAACCCTATCATAGAGCAACTCAGCACCAAAGCGCTCAGCCTGCCTCTTAAACAGATCCATCAACTCAGGACCCAGGATGCCCTCCGGGAAACCAGGAAAGTTCTCCACTAGAGAAGTCAGCATAAGCTGCCCCCCAACCAAATCTCCAGTTATAACTAGTGGGTTTAGCCCGTCTCTAGCGAGATAGATAGCTGCTGTTAAACCAGCCGGCCCAGCACCTAAGATTACTACCTTCCTTACATTAGACAAATAGTTTCCCTCCATCCTCCCTATCCCGACGAGTCCTCCTCAGCCTCTCTTCTTAAGGTTTCTGAAACGTTTAACAATCAGGAACAAAAATAACCACTGTAAACGAGACACAACTACCTAATGCTTGCAATCCTAAAGGGTGGTTATAGCAACATTCATCTAGCCACCTGGAAATAATATAAACTTAATATTGATAGGTTTGTTAGGGCTGTAGGAAAGCGAGTTGCGCATAGAGCGGTTTGTGGTCCCTCCCCTTGATAACAACGCCTACCTTCTTTTTGATGAAAGAACATGTGAGGCAGCTGTCATAGATCCAGCTTTAGGTTCTGATGTGCTGTTAAGTAAGGCGCAAGAGCTGGGTGCGCATATAATCTATATCTTGAACACGCACGGCCACCCAGACCACATCTGCGACGATAGGAAAATGAAAGAAGCTACTGGGGCAAAGCTCTGCATCCACGAGTTAGACGCTTATCGCCTACTCTACAACCCCTTCTCCAAAGACCCAATCCCACCTACACCAGACATACTACTTAAGGGGGGCGAAACCCTTCAGATAGGTTCGCTGAAGGTTGAAGTGATACACACACCTGGGCATACTGAAGGGGGATGCTGCTTCTACCTCGCAGAAGAAGGCATAATATTTACAGGCGATACACTCTTCGCAGGCAACATCGGAAGAGTGGATCTACAGGGCTCAGACCCTGCTGCGATGCTTAGAAGCCTTAAGCTGCTCTTCACATTACCGAAGAATGTGAAAGTTTACCCAGGCCACGGCTACACAACAACCATCGAAGATGAGGACTGGATGATCGAATCCAACTACATCGAAAACCTACTGAGCTAACCTCTGAAGCTGTGAATAGGTGCTGGTATCTGCCCCCCTCGCTTAACGAATCTATCTGGCTTAAATCTGCTTACTTCCATAACTACGGTGCTGCCGAGTAAGCCTCCAAACTCAACAAACTCGCCAGCCTTAGCATTGGGGACAGGGATTATCCTAACGCCACCAGGCTTATCATTAGCCACACAGATAGCCGCTTCATCCAATATTATGCCAGCCAATGATTCGGCTGACGTGTCGCCGGGTACAGCGATCATATCTAAACCAGCTGAACAAACAGAGGTCATCGCTTCAAGCTTCTCTAGACTAAGCGCACCAGCTTTAACCGCATCAACCATACCTGCATCCTCACTAACAGGGATAAAAGCACCGCTCAGCCCTCCTACGAAGGTCGTAGCCATGCTCCCACCCTTCTTTACAGCATCGGTAAGAAGCATTAGTGCTGCCGTTGTGCCCGGTGCGCCGCAGCGCTCCAGACCCATGGCTTCGAGTATGTTGGCTATGCTCTCGCCTTGCTTAGGCGTTGGTGCTAAAGAGAGGTCTACTGTGCTGAACTGAACGCCCATCAGCTTCGCCACCTCTCTACCTAATAGCTCGCCCACCCTAGTAACCTTGAACGCAGCCCTCTTTACGAGATCAGCGAGCTGCCTAAGATCTAGATCCTGATTCTTCTCCACAATAGCTTTTATGACAGCTGGTCCACTGATGCCTACATTAACCGATACTTCTGGCTCGCCTAAACCGTGGTAGGCTCCTGGCATAAAGGGATTGTCTTCTGGTGCGTTTGCGAATGTAACCAGCTTGGCGCATCCGACACCCCTACGCTCAGCCGTTAACTCTGATGTCTTCTTTATCACCTCACCCATCTTCAGCGCCGCATCCACGTTTATCCCTGTTCGCGTGGATGCTATGTTGACGCAGCTGCAGACTCTGCTTGTGCTGCTTAAAACAATCGGTATGCTCTCTATAAGCGCTAGATCACCTTTGGTAAACCCTTTATGCACTAGGGCTGAGTACCCCCCTATGTAGTCGATGTCCCCCTCTTCAGCAGCATTGTCTAAGACTGTAGCCAGCTCTAAACCTACTTTAGCTGCACCCTTTTCCTCAGCGAATGGCTCTAGTAGGATGGCTACTGGTGTTACTGCGATCCTCTTATTCACGATTTCAACACCATACTTTGCCTCGACTTCTTTGACAGCCTTGTTCAATCTTAGGGCTGTTTCAACCACCTTTGTGTAGACGCATCTCTTTACTCTGTTTAGATCTTTATCTAAGCAGCCTAGTAGATTTATACCTGCTGTGATCGTTCTGATGTTGAGGTGCTGTAGTGAAAGCATCTCATATGTTTCAACGATCTCTTCAGGCGTATACATCTTCACACCCTATGCATGTAGCGAAATATGTTCTCGTGTTGAACCGTAACTTGCACCCCTATCTTCGCAGCCTCAGCCCCAAGCAGCTCCTTCAGCTTCTCCAAACTGACTCTGCTGTTACTAATATCGACCAGCATTATCATCACAAATAGATCTCTTATCTTACTTGACGTAAGATCAAGGATATTCACATTATTCTCAGCAAGAACCCTAGATATTCCAGCCACAATACCAACTCTATCAGCGCCGAGAACAGTCACAACCACTCGCTCATCTGGCATATCCGATGCAGCCTACTCTCTAACCAACCCCCTCCATAGAAGATATGTCTTTTGGCAAGTGGCACATACATATATAGCAGAATCAACCCAATTCTGTTTAGTTTGGTCAAGATAACCTATGAACCTTATAGTGAGGTGGTGATCAAAGAATACACCTACTACCCCAAGCCAGAAGCGTTAGCAGCAACGCTAGCCCACTGCATACAGATCGGTCAGCCTGCGGTTATACTGTGGTGTGAGGGTGTAGCCTTCATACCTATGGCGCTGCCCCCAGACACAGAAACGGTGGCGAAAGAGTATCTAGCCGGTAGAATAATATGGTCCTCTGTACTCTTCACCCTCATGCCAAACTACCAGCAGACGATAAAGGCTGGTGTTATCGAGGTTCCAATAGTAGATATAACGCCGAACGAAACTTTGAAGCAGGTGGCGCTCTGGTTAAAAGAGCGGGTAAATAAACAAGCCTCCGAAAAGTGAAGATTCTGATGCGGTGATCATAATATGAGTGGGTTGAGTGCTGCGGAAGAGAAGCTGATTAAGGAGGTTGATGGGTTAGAGGGTCTGTTAGTGGAGATGGTGAAGGAGTTTATCGCCATCCCCACGGTCAACCCGCCTGGGTTAAACTATGTTGAGATGGTTGAAAGGATAGGTTGGTGGTGTAGGAGGTTTGGTTTGGGGGTTGAGGTTATCGATGTGCCTATTGATGTTGTGGCAGCCCGCTCGCCTGATAGTCAAAACCACCCTAGGAAGATTCTCTTAGCCTACTTGGGTGATAGAGAGGGGAAGCCTCACATACATTTCAACGGGCACTATGATGTTGTGCCAGCGACTGGAGAGTGGAGGATAACAGAGCCGTTTAACCCGCTGGTAAAGGATGGTAGGATCTATGGTAGAGGGGCGAGCGACATGAAGGGTCCTTTAGCATCTATGTTAATTGCTTTTAAGGCTCTTGCTGAGCATAGAGGCGAGTTGGTTGGTGTGGTGTCTTTTTCAGCCGTGCCCGATGAGGAGATCGGGGGAGGGGCGGGTGCAAGATTTCTTGTTGAGCAGAAGGGTAGGTTCGCTGATCTATGCATAATCGCAGAACCAAGCGGGTTGAGCAGCATTTGGGATTCACATAAAGGTCAAGCTTGGCTTGAGGTTACAGTAAGAGGCAAGTCAGCCCACGCTTCAACACCTTGGCTGGGTGTTAACGCTTTCGAAAGGGCCTGCAGGTTGGTTGTCTGCTTATCAGAGAGTTATGTTAAGCAGCTGCCAACCAAGAGGTTCGCTAAACTCGTACCATATGACGACGCTATACCCGTGGTCACTTTAGGTGGTGTGGTGAAGGGAGGTGGGAAGGTGAATATCGTACCAGATGCTCTTACATTCACCGTAGATAGGCGTACTGTCCCTGGTGAGACATTTGAAGAAGCTAAAAGCGAGTTTCTTGACGCGCTGTATAGATGTGCGGACAGCCTCGGTATTCCAAGGGAGGATCTGGAGGTTAGAACGATCTTAGCTGGTGAGCCGTGTGTGATGCGTGATGAAGGTCTTAAAAGAGGGTTTGCTGAAGCTGTGGAGGATGCCTTAGGCTTGAAGCCAGTATTTAAGATATGTCAAGGGGGTTTGGATATGAGGTATTTTGTTGCCGCTAATATACCAACGTTAACATATAGTGGGGGTGATTCGTCTAAAGCGCATACAGCGGACGAGTGTGCTGAGATATCGGATTTATTGGGCGCGGCGAAGGTTTACGCGTTATACGCTTACCGGAAACTAAGCAGATCTAAGTAGATTCGGCTTCTTTGGGGCTTAGCCCTATCTTCTGCTTTATCAGCGCTATCTCTCTTTCGAGCTTCTAGAATCTCCTATCCATGTATTGCTTAAGGTCTTCCCTCAAAGCCCTAATTTCACCTCTAGTCTCTCTGATCTCCTCCCTAAGCTCATTTCTTGTCGCTATAATCTCGTTTCTCGTCGCCCTTATTTCGGCTAATGTTTCATCCTGCTTCTTCAGCATCGTCTTTATATCTCCCTTCATCTCTTTGATGTCGTCTCTCATCTCGACACCAACGGTAGCTATCTTCACCAGCTGCTCTAGGCTGAGCTGCTCCCTGTATTCTTTCACATCCATTACTTCGCCATCGTAGCCTTCGACTATTACCTCGCTCACATCTGCTGAAGGCGGCTTCTCAGATTTAACGGTTTGAATAAATTTATTGACAGTATTTTCGTTTCCCTCGATCAAAACGATTAGGTCTTCGCCTACGTTAGATGCTTCAAACCCTTTAAGAGTATGTGCTCTGCTTAGTAGGAGGAGTCTGTAGCCAACATCCTGAACTCTTCTGCCTTTGATTGTGATCTTAGCCTTCACAGCCTCTTTGGTTATGGTTTGGGTTGTTCTTTAAGGTTGTGGTTTGTTTGATATGTTTTTTGAGGATGTGGGGGATTGATTTAGTTCAGCTCCAGTTGTAGTGGTCGGTTTGTAAGGTTGTTTGTGCTTTGTGAAGAGAGCATGGAGAGAACATATGGAAGTGGGCGGAGGGAGAAGGGTTAGAGGCTAAAAAAAGCGTCTGTTTGCTAACAAACAAGCTACACGCCACACGATGTATCTTAAGTTTTGCAATTTGTGGAGGTTGTCGCATAATTAGAAGGCTATATGTGTTATTTGTTTAGCTGTGGTTTAATAGGTTGGGCTCAATACTATGCTTTTGTTTGGTTGATTGGGTTAAAGGGGGTTTCGTCATTCTCGGCGTAGTTTGAGAAGTGAGTCAGGCTTCACCGAAGAATAGATGGTCAAAAGAATTCAACAACACGATTGTGAAAGACAATTTAGGCAAAAAACCCTCGATTTGTGGGAATATTTAAATAAGTGGGAAGTACGATATAAGTGGGATTAATGATGAAAGTCGATGCTAAGGGTAGGGTGATCATCCCTAAGGGTCTTAGAGAGAAGGTTAAGGTGAAGGAGGGTGGTTATGTTAAGATGAGGGCTGAAGGAGGGGCGATCATCATCGAACCTGTCGATTCGATCGCCGATAGATACTACGGCGCCTTCAAGGTGGAGAAGTGGCCTGATGATCTAGATGGCTTCGTATTAGAGGTTTTGAGGAGGTGGTGGGCGTCGAAAGCTACTTAGACGTCAACATATTCGTTTACTGGCTTGGTAAACACCCGACCTTTGGCGAAGTAGCCCGCCGTTGGATAAAGAGGGTTGAGGAAGACCCGAAGAGAAGATACGCAAACTTTGCCTTAACGGTCTACCAAACGCTGGTGATAATCGCGGGTTTAACGGGAAGGAACTTAAAAGAGGAGAAGCTGGTTGATGAAATAATTCACTCGATAACAGACTTGGCGGGGCTGAGCATAATCCCCTTAACTCAAAAAGACATGGTTCAGGCGGTGGGTCTTATGAAGGAGTATGGGTTGGATTACGAAGACGCTCTACACCTGGCGGCTGCTTTGAAAAGTGGGGCTAAAGAAATAATATCGAATGATCAGGATTTTGACAGAACGCCCTTAAAGAGGAGTTTCACGTAACAGGCTTTGGCAGCGTCGTGCCGCGGAATTTTTGGGCTTTTTTCTTAACACCTCCTTTTGGTTGATTAGGTTAGCCCTATCTTCTGCTTTATCAGCGCTATATCTTTTTCGAGTTTCTCGAACCTCCTATCCATATATTGCTTAAGGT
>JAAOZN010000066.1 GCA_011605775.1 Nitrososphaerota archaeon
GGGGTTGTCCCTCAAATTGAGCTTTGATGTAAATAGTTAGATGATCATACGTGTAGATCTTAAGAGGGGTGGCGTACATTTTTACTTCTGGTTCAAGTAGAACGAGAGATAGGGTCTTAAGGGATTATTGTAGCCCCTCTGCATGTGCTGTGATCTGCGTAATTCCTTCTTTATAGCTTTTTTTGTAGTAGGTGGAATGTAAAAAGAAGATAGAGCATAATATTGAGACTGATTGATGAAGACAGCCGCTTCTACCTTGCCAACCCTAGTATTTGATGAGAAAAGATACGCTTTTACATCCGATGGAGCGAGTATCGGTTCACCGTATTCATTCTGCGCTTCTATAACAATAATAGGCTTGTAAGGCGAATCTACAGGTATAAGAGACGGACGCACGCATAAATCCAGTTTGAATTTAGGTTCTTCAACAACAGAAATAGTTGTTTGTGATGCGTTAAAATCGTCTGCTAGGGCTGTAATGTTTGTGCACCCAACCGTTAAACTGGTAAAGCTAGCGTAGGCGTATTCTTTATCAGTCAGAACCGCTTCACTTACTTCACCTACTCTCATGTTGCTGGATGAAAAGTAGATTTTAAGCGGGTAAGCTGGTCGCACAAGGCTAGTTAAGTTATTATTCATCATAATTGCGGCGATAACTGTGTGCTCTGACCATCTGATAGAAGCACGGGTAGGGAGAAGATCCTAAGAGTGCCGCTCTTGGCAACCTCTGTTTTCATTACATAAATTATTGCTACGCGCATACAACAACATCCTTGAGCAAATGGGCGAAAACCGAATTTCACTCTAAGTCTTTGAAGGAGATCTTCACAGCACCAGCCTTTACCATCTCCTCAATCGCTCGAAGGCTGTCGCCCTCATTCACATCTACACCACGCACAGCATCCTCAAGCAAGTACACCCTATACCCTCTTTTTAGACCATCTAAGACCGTGTTCTTGACACAGTAGTCTGTGGCAAGCCCTCCGACAAAGAGCTCCTTAATATTGAGGCGCTTCAACCGCTCATCAAGATCCGTCCCCTGAAAGCCAGAATACGCTTCTCTAGACCTTTCAAAGCCCTTTGAGACAATGAAATCTCTTTCACCAACTTTGAGTGCAGGGTGGAACTCAGCACCCCAAGTGTTTTGAATGCAGTGTGGCGGCCAAGTGCCTCCTTGGGTCTTAAAGGAGATATGGTCCACAGGGTGCCAATCCCGTGTAAAGAAGATCGTGGCACCAACAGTTCTAAAGAACTCGATATAGCGGTTAAGTACAGGCACAACCTTGTCTCCTTCAGGTACAGGTAGAGCCCCTCCTGAACAGAAGTCGTTCTGCACATCAACCACTATTAGAGCAGCTTGCTTGCCCACCTTAACCATACTCACCATATAATATGCTATTGAAATCTTATAGGTTTAACTGATGCGGAGAGAGGAGAGAAATGCTGCCTGCGGCGTTAATGATGAACTTGCCCCCTTCGGCGTCTACAACAATCTTTACCGATGAGTCTGTTCATGCGTTTTAATTTCGAGAAAAGAAGGCGAGAACGTGTTTTGGTTTCGATCTTAAGATTTAATCATACCTGTGCAATTAAGATGTGTAAAATCATTTTTCTATTGGTTGACCAGTTGCTACCCACTCTACCCAAGAGCCGTCATAGAGCCTAACGTTGGGGTATTTAAGAATCTCGTGGAGCACAAACCATGTATGAGCGCCTCTTACACCCATTGTGCAGTAGGTAATTATGTTCTTGTCAGGTGTCACGCCGTTTTGCGTGAATAGTTCCTTTAATTGTTTTTGATCTTTAAACAATCCTTCTGGGCTCAGCGTGAGGGACCACTCGATATTTATTGCGCCCGGAATATGTCCGTCAAGATATTCAGCTTTAGATCTGCAATCTATAATTACATACTTGGGGTCGTTTAGATGGTTCTTTACATCTGTTAACGTAGCCAAAATTTGGTGGTTAATCGACCTTAATTTGTAATTAGTTGGGGGTTTTACCGTTGTAGAGGTTGTCAGAGGGAAATTCTGTGACAACCAACTTTCGATACCAGCGTTTAGTAAAAGAAGATTAGTTTCACCGTAATAGAAAAAGGTCCAATATGCTCTCGCTGCATATAACCCAGATCGGTAATCGTAGAATACTATTCTCGAATTGTTTGGAATACCGTATCTGCTCATTAAGAATTCGAAGGCTTCCACACCTAACACTAAGCCTGGGACCCTTGCATTTTCATCTATTAGATCAGAGTATCCTATAAATATTGAGTTAGGAATGCATCTTGCTCGTAGCGCGACTCATCGCTTCCCGTAGCTACTATTGTTACTTCTTTGTTGTTAAGGTTGGCTTTAAGGAACATGAGACTCATCAATGAGTTCTAACAATTGGGCACTTGATCAAACATACATAAGTTAGGTTAGGGTCAAGATTTATCTAATATTCTTTAGGATTTTGTCGCTGTTGATAATATAGTGTTAAGTTTGTTTAGGATCTCTGACGCTTCTTCTGAAGTTAGTTTGCTTTTCAAGTATAATGTTGTGATCAGTATGCCGCTTATGTGGTTTGCTACACTGCGCCCTAGGATTTCTAAGAAGACTCCACCGTATCTATCTGGTATTATTGTTGTGGAGGTTAGGGTTTTCTCTTGCTTTAGTGTGAGGTAGAGCCCGCCTAGGCGATCTTCGCCCCCCTCTGAGAGCGATAGTACGCATCCATTCGTGTATCTTAGGAGCCTTAGTCTGAAGGGTCTGGAGGCGACCGTAAACTCTTCTTCTATCAACACACGTCTCCTTTGTTAAGCGGTTCTGTATATAGGTTTAGGTGTCTAAACGATATGCGCTCGTCTCTTAACTTCTCATTCAGCCTTATGAGGCTTAGTTGAATTCTCTGAAATGTGTTAAGAGGTGTCCAGATCTCCAGAGTATCGCCTTCGTCACACCGCATCGCGCAGCCGAAGCCTTCGATCACTTCGCCACCTAAACCTACGAACATGCCTCCAAGCGCTCCCCTCGACAAAACAAGCTTTCTTTCTGATAAAAGGATCGTCGGATCGGTTATATCCGATATCTCCAGCTTGCCTACACCAGGTTCAAGCCCAGGACCTAGGGCATATTCTCTACCTAGCAAGATGATATTGCATTCACTTATCTTGCGGCGAATAACTTTACCGTGCTTAAGGTAGCGGTGGAATTGGCTCATTCTTCTTTCTGCCCTTTCGCTTGGGCTCTTCTCAACACCCTCCACACCTTCAAGCGTAAGAACCTTCTCCGCACCAAACCTGTTAATCAACCGTTCTTTGAGTCTGCTTTGAGGCTCTGTTACTATGTAGAGTATGAGGTCTGGTGAAAGAGATTCACAGAGCCTAACCTTGTATTCAACACCCTCGCCGTCCACATAGCCGTCTGTGTTTATCAGCAAAAGGTCTGGTTTCTGGTTACATATTCGCTCTGCGGCTCTCCTAATAGCAGTTATGACGACCTCTTCAATACCCATAGGCGAAGTAGACCCAACAAACTCTAGCACATCCCCCCTCACATCCCGAAGATCAATCAATTGCCTATCTATTATAGCCCCGCCTACACAGCCTGGTGGCGCTAGATCGCTTTGGCCGATATCTGCGTCAACCACACCTACTTTGATCCCTTTGGCGAGCGCGAGGTTCAGCAGGTATGTTGTGAGAGTTGACTTGCCGGAGTCTGATGCGCCAACCACCATTAGCCTTCTAACCTTGAGAGGTGTGATCAGATCTTTAGCCTTCGCCCACATCTTTGTACCACCCTTAATCTGCTTCTGGACGATGCCGCCGTTTGGTCCAAATGTTGCCGAAATATAGGCTGGTTGGGTTATGGGTTCGATCGGGAGAATCTTATTCCTACGCACAACCAGGGGCTCCTCGTAGGAGAGTGGTATACCTAAGGCTTCGGCTTCACCATCTTGGAGCCTTATGGTTGCTGGACCTTTTACAAGTAATGTGTCTTTGAGAGATACTTTCATCGATCTGCTCTGCAATACCGATCCTTCTAAGAACTCTTAGGTTCGCTGGCTTTGGTGTTCGGCTTCTTTCGGAGCTTCACACTCAGCACCCCGTTTGTGTAGCTTGACTCAACGAGCTCGCAATCTTTAGGTAGTTTGACTTCTTTTGCGAACTCTTGGCCACCATAGATCTTTACCGTTCTGCCTACGACTTCCGCCTTAACCATCTCCTCTGGTCCTGGGACTTCTGCGACTATTGTTATGCTCTCTTTTTCATCTATTATGTCGTAGAACCATTTTTTATGCTTAGCGACACTTGGTGTCATCTCTTTCTTGGCTGCTGTGTAGAGCTCCTTTAGCCAGTAGATGACAAGCGCTATAGCTAATCCTGCAAGTATGAAACCAATCATGCCCCTCTGTAGCCTAATGGTGGCGAGGAGAACTAGGGCGATAGCAACTAGGGCTAGGGTTATAGTAGATAGTTTAAGAGCCTCATCTCTGTACCCTTCTCCCCTTCTTACGCTCATCTGCGGCTAACCTCCCCCGCTTCTTTCAACGATCATCCTCCACATCTCTAGGAAGGCCTCTAGGCTCCTACCGGCCTCCTCATATCTACCCTTGGACCAAGCTTCTAAATAAGATTGTAGGAGCTTATTAGCTTGCTGGATGAGATCTTGTAGAGTCAGCTCAGATGGTGGTGCTGTGGTTGTCGTAACATTTGCTACCCTAGTTAAGAAGCTCCGGTAGGCTTCGTAAACATTGCTTCCTAACCCCACATAGTATTCTCCTGTAAACGCCGCACCTATGGCTGCGACTACACCCAGCTCAGTAACAACCCCGCCCACCCCTGCTGTTTAGACTGGTATCATGT
>JAAOZN010000067.1 GCA_011605775.1 Nitrososphaerota archaeon
ACTGAAATATGCAGATTTGAAAACGCTTAGGATAAGCGCAAGTTAGAATCTGCAGAACTGTTGCGGTGTTGGTAAGTGTATCGTGGACAGCTAAGCATTTTAGGAACCTCTACTAACATGCTTTAGGCATGGGTGGCGGGAGGAAGCGGGAACTAAGACTAAAGTCGATGCCAAGTTTAGCGCCAGCTGCAGCGGTAGAAGCGAAGTTACTAGAGTTGGGGTTTAATCTAACTTCTGAAGGAACGGTAGTATCTGATAATAGGTTCTGGCGTAGAAGGCTCTATACTAATGGAGACGAGGTGGTAACCCTATCTGATGAAATTGGAAGATTATATCATCTCAAAGACCCTGTTATTACGATCTGTGGTAAGGAGAAGACCATAGAAGCCATCCGTAGCATCCTTTTCCCTCTAAGAGATAAGGTTAGTTAAGCTTGCCAACCTACGACTGTAACGAACACCAGTTTGTGGAGAACTTGAGGAGAATCATTGAGTCTAAGTTACGTGTGGTTGTTAATAGGATGATGGTGCAAAGAGATGATGGTAAGTATGGTCTATCACAGCTGCCAGATCAAGAATTCAAGAAGTATGATGTACTCGCATATAGGAAGCATCAGCGTGCTACGGTCTACGCTAAAGTACCATTTTACGACGAGCTCCATAAACGCCTTTATATGCAGGATGACATCCTACATTCGCCGAAGAACCCTAACCGTTACCACCTATCTATCCCTTACATAAATGTAGAATATCGTTTCACATTTTGGGGCGAAACCTATAGGCACGAATTTGATGTTTTGTACGAGCCTCAGATAAGACTTGATCGAAAAGAGATAGCACTAGGGAGGTCGGAGAAGAAGGCTACTCTCATACACGTCTTAAATTTTATACCCCCGCCTGAACGTATGTTGGAGATGCATCTACCGCCTTCTACCATCGTATTTGATGTGCGTAGAGTAAGTAGGGCTTAGCGTCCTTATCTCTTAAGAATTTCGATAGCCTCGCTCAGATTATTGATACGCTTAACCCAAACGCCTTCTTTAATCTCTGTGTTCCAAGGTTGATTGTATAGTAGAATCATCTTCTTTCTTCGCGCTGCTAGCCGAGCTAAATCTGGTGAATCATCTATGTAGAAGTCGTATGGAAGGTAGATCTTGTGCTGCCAGCTAGAAACTGCAACAAAATGGTCATACGGTATCTGATGCTTCTCCAACCACTTCTTGACGTATTTTAGAGTATCCTTGGTTCTCCCGGTGACAACGTCTACTGAGCAGAGCTGATGCAGTATCTTCAAGTTCTCAGATACATTCTCTTCCATAGGTTTTATCTCCTCCCACCTTGACCAAGCTTTGGAGAAGATTCGGAAGAATTCGCTTGTAGATATGCCGAGATCGTTCCAGAAAGCCCATTTATTTATGCTCTTGTAGTCTAGGTTCTTGCTGTATTCTTCGTTATACACCTTCACCCACATCGGCATAACGTCAGCTAATGTCCCATCTACGTCTACCGCGACGCGCTTCCTGTGGTTATTCAGCAACACCTTCCTACCCGCTGACTAACCTTATTAGTTTATGTCCTAACAATATACCTATGCTGCTTAAAGTAAGCCTTTCACAGCCATTTAGCCTCGATTATACCTTAAATTCCGGCCAGACATTCAGATGGCGTAAACTAGGCGTCTCTTGGTATGGTACGATAGGTTCGACTGCTGTTAAGGTGACTCAGATCAAAGATACGCTTCAAATCGAGTCTGAAACAGAGTTAGGTGAAGAAGTTATTCTGAAATACTTCGGGTTAGAAGACGATCTCTCCACAATCTACGAGTCCATCAGCAGAGATAGGTTTATAGCTGCGGTGCTAAAGAAGTATGAGGGGCTTAGAATAATTCGGCAGGATCCTTGGGAGACCATCTTTTCATTTATCACAGCAACAAACATAAGCATAAAAAGAGTAGAAAAGACCCTAAGCAAGCTCTGCGCAAAAATCGGCGCAGCAAAGATGCTTAATGGCGTGTCTCTTTATACCTTCCCCACACCACAAACCGTACTAGAATTTGGAGAAGATGGCCTAAGAGGTGTTGGCTTTGGCTACCGCGCTCCTTGGTTGCTGGAGGCGGCTAAGATTGTGGCTAGCAGACAAGACTTGATACTTAACTTAATTGAGGAGAGCTACGAGTCAGCAAGAGCTCTTCTCATGCGAAGTAAGATTAAGGGTGTAGGGGAAAAGGCTGCTGACTGCATCCTACTTTTCGGTTTCCATAAGCTTGAATCTTTTCCGATAGATCGTTGGGTTAGACAAAGCATAGCAAACAACTATGCTCATCTCTTTGACGACAAAATCATCACCAACCTAAAAGCGAAAAGATCGTTGGATAGGGTAAGTTACAATAAGATTAGAAAGACGATGATAGAATATTTTGGGAGATACGCGGGGTACGCCCAACAATATCTGTTTATGTATGAGCGCCTATCTAGACGCACTTAAACCTAGGTATTGCTGCAGAGCCTCAATGTTCCACCGATGGGCTGAGGACCGCCTCTCATCAACCTTCAGCTTTAACCTGCGAGCCAACTCCACAGATAACCCGACTGCCTTTAACTCGCCTAGAGAAAAGCCTCTGCCAACTCTTTGTTTAACCAGCATATGGTGTTTCCTAACAACAATAGCGGTAGGCGCTTCGCCTTGAGGCTTAAATTGAACTTTCTGTTTCTCCTCCTTCTTTTTTGCTTTACTAGCAGCCCTTGTAGTCTTTGTCGATCTTGTAGTTCTTCTTACTGGCTTCCGTTTTGGCTTCTCCTCTTCTACGCTCATACCCTTTCGGGTGCTTTGATGGAAATCTTAAGCTTTTTGAG
>JAAOZN010000068.1 GCA_011605775.1 Nitrososphaerota archaeon
GCCAAAATTTTGGCGGAGTGGGGCGTAGGGTTATGCGAATGGGAAGCCCTTGATGCGGCTACGGTTGAGAATTGAATATTTCCTTCAACGCTACACTCACAAAGAAATCGCCAATCACGCGCTTGCTGTTACTTTAATTGGCGAGGGTGAAGTAAGCCGGGCATAGACTGATCGCAAAAGTAAGCGTTGAAGGTTTAGGTACACAAGGAGAGTAAAGTTAACAAAACTTGCAAGGATTGAGTTGGCGAAGCCGCTTTATGGTGGTGAGGTTTGGTCAAAGAAATGGCATCCTCATTTACTCACTCATCATAGTTTTGTCCTACACCCTGATTGCCCTTGGGCTGATGTTCGGGATACTCCCTCTACTCACAGTAATATCTTTCTTAACCTTACCATTAGCATATAGAAGCGTTTCCGCTGCGCTCACACACCACGACAACCCACAAAAATTCATATCGGCTATACGTGACGCAGCGGCGATTTACCTCTCTATCTCGTCGACCCTAATCTTCTGCTCTCTTTTTTGGGAGGAAAAGAACGACGCATTAGCCCCACTCGATCTCAGGCTCCTCGACCCAGCTTGCGGGAGCGGAACATTCCTCGTCTTGGCTATAGGTAGGCTTAGACGGTATGTTGAGGAGCATTGGGTGGATAAAGGTACAGCATTAAGGAGGATTACGAAGAACATCGTTGGTTTTGACCTCAACCCCCTTGCTGTGATCGCCTCAAGAACAAACTACCTCATAGCTTTAGGCGATATGCTGAGGGAGAGAGGTGATGAGCCGATAGAGATACCCGTCTACCTAGCTGACTCGATACTCGTAGAGAGGAGGCAGACGCTCACAGGGGCAGCATATATCCTGAAGACGGCTGTGGGAGAGTTCAGCATTCCAACCAGCGCAGTGGAGAAAGGATTGCTGGCGAAAACTTTAACGGTAATAGAGGAGTGCATTAGGGGAAAACGCAGCTTAAACGAGTTTAAGGCAAGACTATTAAGAGAGGTAAGCTTGGAAAAAGATGAGGTATTAATCCTATCAGAGCTCTTTGAAAAATTATTAAGGCTTGAAAAGGAAGGCAAGAACAGGATATGGACTAGAATTTTAAAGAACTCTTTTGCACCGTTCTTCGCAGGAAAATTCGATTATGTGGTGGGAGTTTTGTAGGGGTTTCTGGTTGATACACTGTTTAAGACTCTCTTCGGTACGGAGTTGCTCCTCACTCTGGTCACAGACTTTATGTTGTTGAAGTTCTCTCTTATTTCGAGTTTCGAAACATAAAATCCATATATGGTGCTGGTGTTTAGTAGGAATCAAGTATGTTAAAGGGCGAGTCGTTGCCGTCTAATGTAAACATTGCACCATCAACCACTGGAGAGTTTAAGCATGTTTTACACTTCTACAGTTCTGGCGTTAACAAGTACTCGATTCAAATACCTTTCCTTGCAACCGTCGGGAGGGGAAGTGCGGTTTATGTGACCGCTGACGATCCGGAGACGGTGAAAAACGTGTTTAAAATGTTAAACCCTAATCTCATCATAGTACGCCCAGAAAAGCTCGGTAAACTTTTGGCCAGCAAACGTGGCCTAAGGATTGTTGTAGACGCTGGCTCGATAAGCCTCAGCGATCCTAGATTGATGGAAAACTATATGCAGACAAGAAAAGGCAGCTACATCGACCATCTTAATAGGGAAGAGTACTTGAAAGAAAAATGTGGAGAGCACACGATCCTTTGCACATATGATATGAGCAAGCTCAGCCCAGAACTGGTTAAACAGCTTGTGTCCTTCCACGATAAACTCATACTAACGACGAGCGACATGGTCCTTCTAGCAGGAGAATCTCCCGATCGAACTTCTATCTCTGAAGATGCCGTCCAGCAATTAGTTAAGGACGAACTTGAGAGCATCGTGCTCACCCTCCTCCTTAGGAAACCGTTATGCGGGGTCGAGATTATAAAAGCTGTCTACGACCAGTTTAATGTGCTACTCAGCCCAGGCACAGTCTACCCGCTATTGCATCTCCTCGAGAAAAGGGGGATGTTGAAATGTGAATACGGTGTGAAGAATAAGACCTATAGGCTTGACGAGGCAGCAAAAGAAAAAATCTTTAAGATGCTTGAAGAACGCGTTAGGGCAAGCCTGCTCCTTAACAGTTTTCTGCAGACGGTTACGATAAATGTGAGGCAAAAGGAACATTCGGATTCTGAAAAATAAGGTTTAAATCATAGCCGAGTTTCAACGGAAATGTATGTGAAGCATGGAGTATCCGCCTGATATTGAAGTGATCGGGAAAGGTGGGGGGAAGGAGCCATTTCGAATAGTGGGGCAGCGGGGGCTCTATTTCTTCATCCGCACTGAAACATTCGATCGACTAAGGGAGATAAACGATGCATATAGGCTCACCGGCCAAACAGATCCAAAGCCGTTAGACGCTATAAAGGTAGTTGGAAGAAGGGGGGTCGTCGGACGAAGACCATTTCTTCTGCCGGGGCGTAGCGGAACCTACCTCTGTATCCTCGATGAACATCTTAAGCAGCTTGTGAAGATTGCTCAGGCATATAAAATGTGGCTTGAAGCCAAAGAAGAAGAGAAAAAGCTAGAAAGGATTGTTAAGCCGCCTGAGGAAGGAAGATACGTTTACTGTATTATACCTTGGGACGGTAGCGACCGCAGTCTCAGCTTTGGAGAAATCGGCATAGAAAACAGTGGGGAGGTATACACTATTCCCTACGGGGATGTCGCCGCCGTCGTAAGCAACGCACCGTTCAAAGAGTACACACCTAATAAGGAAAACGCCTACGCTCACATACAAGTCATGACGCTTGTAATGAGAGAACACACGGTTTTGCCGATGGCCTTCGGTATGGTGTTCAAGAACGAGGAAGTACTTCGAAGAGTGCTTGAGAGAAGCCGCGACGAGTTAAGAAAGGCCTTAAACGAAATCGAAGGCAAGGCGGAGTTCGGCGTCAAGGTGGTTCGGCCAAAGGGGGTTGAGCTCGACGAAGACGCGTTCGCTTCAGAGATAGGGGAGCTGCGCAAACTGGCAGTCCAAACCAAGCTCGGTAAGCGGTTCAGCAGATCCCTCATTTTGAACGCCTACTACCTTATAAGAAAAGAGGATGTGGAGAACTTCCTAAACAAAGCTAGGGCGCTCGAAGAAAAGTTTAAGCAGCTAAAATTTCAGGTCACAGGCCCTTGGCCCCCGTCCAACTTTGTGAAAATAAAGATTGGGAGGAGAGATTAGGATGCCATTTTTGATCGACGACATAATACTTCGGATGGTTGGCATCTCACTACCACCCTTTGACATGCTCTGGTTGCTTGAGACAATAAGAGACTATGCGATCCAAGAGCTCTACAACCCCGAAAAGATCGGCGACGAGTTAAAGGAGGCCGCGCTCCTATACGATCTCGGCGAGATCACGAAAGAAGAGTATGAGCGAAGATACGCTGAGCTCACAGAAAAGCTGAAGATAGCCCAGCGTGTCAGAGAATCGAACATCATAAAGCGGGTCGACATTCTAAACGTGGGTGTTTAACGTGGGGTTCGATGAACTGCTAAAAGGACTACGTGAATTCATCAGAGCATTAGATGAGCTGGCGCAAAAGGAGGTGGTGGAGAAAAGGGGAAAAGGAAAGTTAATGGGAGCCGACGTTACATATTCCTATACCATTAGATATCTTTCACCTGCCAGACCAAGGGCTCCCCCAGCGGGAGGCGTGGAGAAGCCGTTAGTAGACGTTTTCGACAGGGGTGATCACATCGTCGTCGTCGCGCTCATCCCAAACGTCAAGGAAGAAGACTTAAAGTTTAGGATAGAGGGCGATACATTAAAGATCACCTCAAACAAGGCAGGCACCAAGATCCTGAAGGAAGTATCGATACCGAAGGACAGCGAGGTCGATAAAATCTTAGACGCATCGTTCAAAAACGGCGTCCTCGAAATCAGGCTGAGAAAGAAACTTCGAACTTCGAAAGATAAAGGGTAAATAGGCTTAAGATAAACCGATTTACAGGGATGTGAGAATGGCTGGGAGTGTTGAAGCACCAATCAGCTTCCAGAGAATGAAGGCAGTAAGGAAAGCTGAGCTAGCTAGAGACCGAGGCAGAATCAAATTGCTTGCGATAAGGCGTAAGCTGAAGTTTCAGGTCGAAGGAAACGAAGCCAAAATGAGTCGAAGGAAGCAAGAGCAGGCGAAGAACCTTAACCCGACCTCAAGGCTTAGAACCCTGGCTGCGCGTGAATGGGCGAAACTGGTCAGGAATCCTTCAAATTGGTCAAGTGTACCACTAAGGCCAAAGTATTCAAGCGTCAAGCCGAAGCCGAGGGTCTACGGCAGAAGGTTCGAGACCGTGGAAAGTTAGAAGGACTGACAAGACAGACGCGAAGAGAATACGAGGAAGCGGTTTAGAAGACAGCTGAAAGCGTATCAAAGATAGGTGTAGACGTAGGTGCATAAGTCAACGAGCAAAAAGAGACCTAAAGGAACGTTTTAGCAGAAGAATCCGACTATGTCGAAATTCGAGACAGAATATTTAATAAATGAATTTTAAAACATCGTTAGGAGGTAGAAGATAAGAGATGGTTGAGAGCCTAGTACCGTCAAAGGAAGGCGACCTCGCGCAGGTTGTAGAAAAGATTCTGGAAAAAGGGCTTGTGATAAACGCAGACATCTCTGTGTCGGTTGCAGGCACCGAGCTACTTGGCATAAAAATTAGGGCCGCGCTAGCATCCTTCGAGACAGCGGCAAAGTATGGGCTAGAATTCCCATCTGGCACAAACTATCAGGCGAGAGGGTGGAAGGAGATTGAAATAAGGAAGGCGAAATGTCCTGGCTGCAGAAATGAGGTTCCAGAAGACGAACTGTTTGAGGAAGGCTGCCCCTACTGTGGTTGGGTTAGCCCGCGAAAGAAGCGCAAGCAAGCGCCAACCATAATCTCAACTTAGGTTCACTGCCCCTTACACTACAGCGTGTTCGAAATGGAGGGGGAACGCATGCCCATCAGTATCGATGAGGATAACCTTAAGCAAGGTTTACTAGGTGTAGTCGTCGCCCTAGTTGAAATCATAAAAGAGGTGCTTGAAAGACAAGCTATTAGAAGAATGGAGAGGGGGGATTTGGAAGACGAGGAAATTGAGAGGCTTAGCATCGCTCTAGCCGATTTGAATGAGGCGCTTGAAAACATAAAGAAGGAGAACGGGATCGAGGATGCTGTAAAATCTGTACGAGATGGACTTGATGAAGTAGCCGATAAAGTGATAGATAAGTTCTTGAATCCGAGGAGGTGGGCTGAAGAGGTCAGATAGAGATGAGTGAGGTGCAAGAAGCTGGCGAAGGCAGATACCTTTACTGCATAATCAACGGTGGAGTGGAGCTTAACTTAGGCAGGATAGGTATAGAAGATGCCGAAGTCTATACGATCCCTTATAAGGATGTTGCTGTGGTTGTGCACTCTTGCCAAGCTAAGCCCTACGTGTCGAAGGACGAGGAGAAGGTGAAAAGGTGGATCTTCAACCACAATTATGTAATCGACAAAGCAACAGAACTATTCGGCACAGTCTTGCCCTTCTCCTTTGACGTGATAATCAAAGGAGACGAGACTACGGTTAAAGATTGGCTAAGTAGGAATTATGAGAAGTTTAAGGAAGGGCTTGAGAAGGTTAAGGACAAGGCGGAATATACGGTGCAAATCTTCTGCGATCAAGATAGGCTCGCGGAGAAGATTTTGAGCGAAGACGAGGAGCTGAGAGCATTGAAGGGAAAAATTGAAAAAATGCCGCAGGCGTCGACCTACCTGCTTCGGCGGAAATTGGAGCTTAAGGTAAAAGATAAAATTTCAGCCGAAATATCCAAGCTTGCCGAGGAGTTTGCCTCAAAGATAAGGGAGCTGGTCGAGGAAATGAAGGTCGAAGAAACTTCGCGAGTACCAGAAAAATATAAGGACAAAAAGTTGGTTGTGACGCTCTCGTGCTTAGTGCATAAGAGCAAGGTTGAAGATCTTGGCAAGTTACTTGAGGAGATAAACGCTCGCGAAGGATATATCGTTCGCTTCACCGGGCCCTGGGCGCCTTTCAGCTTTGTTACATTTAAGGAGGCGTGAAGATGCGTATGAAGATTGTGTGGTGCGTCTAAGATGAAGGCTGAGAGAGAAAACGACCTTGTTGATCTACTTGACAAACTTCTGAACCGAGGACTTGTGTTAAATGCGGACTTGATAATATCTGTGGCAGGCATACCATTGATCGGCGTAAGCCTTAAAGCTGCGATAGCGGGAATAGAAACTATGCTAGAATACGGTATGATGGAAGCCTGGGATCAGCGCACAAGAGAATGGTATGCGAGAGAGTATGCGAAGAAGGGGGATGTGCCTCTTAGAGAAGGGGAAGAAGTTTTCCTCAGATCGTTTGGATCCTTTCTGGACAGACGATGGATTAACCCAACTTGGCGACCTGGCTTTCTGTACCTCACAAACAAGAGACTCCTCCTATTGAGAAGGGAGCCGCCTGAAGTGTTGTTGGAAATCCCACTCGACAAGATGGAGGGGCTTGCGGTCAACAAAGAAATGCGCTATGCGAGGGAGAGAGAGGAACTTTACATCCAGTTCAACTGCGGCGAGATCGTTCGAATCCACGCTCCAAACGTCCTAGAGCTGAAAGATGAAATCGAGAAACTCGTTGGAAAAAGCCTTGAGCACAATATTGAGAACTGTCATCCTCCTCTTTCCGAAGACGAAAAACTCCTTAGAGTGGAGAAATTATGGTACCTGTTTCCGGCAATGGGCATATTAGGCGAGACCTGGAAGCCTGGGCGCCTCTATCTAACAAACAAGAGACTTTTCTGGGTGTATAGGGTAGACGGTGAGAAAATGTTTGAAGTGCCACTTTATAGCATCAGTAATTTAGCTACAAGCTTCGACGAAAGGAAAGGCAAGGTTCTTACGATAACATTTGATGGCAGAAATGCATCGTTCAGCGGCGACGAACAGAGCGTCGACAGCATCATAAGGGCGATAGAGCAAGTTGCCCACACAGCCTGCTCATACAATCCCCAGCAGCCTAAATAGTCGCTCAAAATTTCTCCGCAGTTTATCAGCTTCTGGGTCTTCATAGATTTTAAGCCACCTACTCTCTCAAATTTCGAAACAAAAAGACTATAAACGTGATGGAAGGTTATGGGAGCGATTAATATGAGAGAATGGAGGAGGTTGCACCCTAGAATTGTGAGGGGGGCGCGTATTCATACGACTTTAGAGGAGAAGAAGGATATGGCAAAAGATCTTGGAAAAGAGTCTGCAGAGTTTCTGATGCGAACGGTCGAAAGGCTTGAAGGAGAAACATTTCAAATACAAAAATCCGGGCTGGTCAATACAAAATACTTGTTGCCAAACATTGAAAATTACATAGAAACAGAGGAGGTGAAGAAGATCAAGGAGAAAGTGAAGCTTTGGCTTAACGCAGGCTACCCTGTTCATATCGTTGGCCCCACAGGCTGCGGGAAGTCGACACTCGCGCTACGTGTAGCAGAAGAGCTCGGCAGACCCATAGTATGGGTGAACGGTGACGAGACGATGACCACAGCAGATTTGGTTGGAGGCTACTCTGAAGTTGAGGCTGAAAGTTTGAGGGATAGATTCATTCACACGGTTCTCAAGACCAGAGACGTTATGCGGGCAGGCTGGGTGGACAACCCCCTGACGGTTGCGTGTAAGTATGGTTACACGTTCATCTACAACGATTTTTCCAGAGCTAGGCCTGAAGCAAACAACATCTTGCTTCCGGTCTTTCAGGAGGGCGTACTTGAGCTCCCAAAGAGATTCGGAGAAGAACGCTACATCAAAGTCAACCCCAACTTCAGAGCGATTCTAACAAGCAACTCCGTCGACTATGTAGGAGTATTTCGACCACAGAATGCCCTACTTGACCGAATGGTCGGCATCTACATGGACTTTTACGACTTCTACACCGAGGTTGAGATCGTTAAAGCGCACTCCGGAATACCGCAACGTGAGGCGGAAGCAATAGTTGAAGCTATCCGCAGGCTAAGGGAAAAGCTGCCTGATGCAGAAAAGCCGGGAACACGGGCCTGCATAATGATCGCAAAAAGGTTTGCGATGAGCGGCGGAAAACTTGAAGAACTCCTCGAAGAACTATGCTTAGACATTTTAGCAACTAAAAGTAGAGGCCCATCGGACTGGGCTGCAAAACAGAAGCTCGTCAAAGACATCTTAGCAACCAAAGGTGGTAAAGGATGAATGAGGTAGAAATCCTAGAGATTGGCGAAAAATGCTGCGCCCAAATGGCAAGGCTATTAAATAAGAAGGTAGAAAGTATCGTGAGCCTTACAAAAGAGGAGAAAGGGTGGAAAGCGCTTATTGAGGTTTTAGAAAGGAAGGCAGTGCCTGACACGCACGACCTACTCGGAAGGTACGAGGTGACAATGGACCCGAACGGAAGGGTCTTAAAATACAGTCAAACACTCATAAGATACAGATCCGATCGTCTCGGAATAGAATTCAGAGAAGCAAAAGAATAGCACGGCCCCTCTAAAACTTCGCCCCTCCCTAAGCAATTCCCTTAGAAATAGTATTCCCAACTGAAGCGATGCCAGAACAAGTCAGATTAAAATGCTCCTAGTTGGCGTAGTAAAAAAATAAAGGGGGTGTTCTGGTTCACCCATACCAGAAATTCTTGGCGTAGCTCCTAATATCTTCTTTTGCTTTTCTGATACCTAGCTGGAGTTTTCTGATACCATCCCCCAATTTCGCTATCGCTTCAGCGTTCCTCTTTACCTGCGCGTCTATTGCGTTGTGGAGAGCCCTAACACTTTTCGGCATTCTTAAGCACCTAAGCCGTAGGTGCTGCTGGTGCTGGCGCTGGTGGTGCGACCGCTGCAGCCTCTATTTTCGTTATCTCTTCAGCGTAGTGTATGAACGTGTCAACTGAGGCTACAACTACTCTAGCTTCAATCGTCAAAATCTCGATGCCGACTAGTGAGACACGTACCCACGCGTCGATGACTATGCCCCTGTCCAGTATCCTGTCTAGTACTTCAGCCAAATTACTTGCCGAGGGTGTTACGTTTACCATCTTGCATCACTCGTTTCGAACGAAAGAGTTCTCTTAAAATGTTTTCTTTTCCAATCTAATATCAGGGAAAGTTTCGAACTTCGAAAATGATCCAAATACGAGGTTAAAAGTTGACCACCTTTTGAAGCGAGTTCGCAATGTATTTTTGGGCCGCTATTAGATGTCTTATTTTATCTTTCGCTTCTTCTTTTCCCGCTTCTGTCAGCGCATAAACTTTTGAACGCGGATTTTTGGATTCCACTATTTTGAGGAGACCGCGTTTTTGCATGGCGTACAGCATTGGGTAAACGGTTCCTTGGCTGAGAAACGTATAGTATTCTTGATAGATTCTTCGGATAAGTTCGTAGCCGCAAAGAGGAGCTTTTAGCAGCAAGGATAAAATGATTACTTCAAGGTGTTTTTTTACGAAAATTTCTAGACTCTCCCGAGAAACTGTATCGACAACATCTAAATCTGGCTTCCAAAGGGATCGTAGACTGAGCCCTATGATCGCCTGCTCGGTTTTTGTGGAGAGAATAACGTTCCTGTAGAGTTCCAGTAAAGCCTCCAACAAATTGCTAGGCAAAGTATCGATCTCAAAAGCGATTAGCGACTTGATAGTAAAAGGCATTTTTTCACCCATTCTTATGCGAACCTCCCTTAGACAATCAACAAGCTCTTTAGTGACGGAAGAAGTAACCGAGCCCCCAAAGTCCATTACAGCCCTCAAACCGGAATAACTTTTTGGAACAAGGTTACGCAGTTCTTGGAGTTCAGCTTTTAAATTGCTTATCTCATGTGATGTGACCGCCCCCCCCGGACCGCGATTGGAAAAGCATACAATCTACGCGATTCAATATCTTCTCTAAACTCTCTCTCAAAACGAAATCTGTTTGTCTCATCATTATTATATACAAAGAGGCATAGCTCACCGGATTCAAGACCGAGGCGCAGGAAAGAAGATAGCATCTGCAAGACTTGCACACCATATTCGTATAGGAGAAGCAGGTGCTCAAATTTACAGGGAAAAGCAAGAACCTTACGGGAACAAGGAAGAAAAAGCCACTCCCTTCTCCTTTTCACCCTAATATTTTGGTCCATTCTCATCCTTTTTTATTAGAGCGCTTCCACAATTATACTTTTCTTTTTAGAATCGAAAATAGAAACGAAGGTTGTTTCGGGCCGGAAGCTTGAATAGCAGGTTCACAAATCTTACCATTGTTTAGCTCCCCAACTTCACGTTTCCCTAACCCATGACTGAAAAATCAAGGAGAAGCACATTTCGCGTAAGCCGCTTTCCACTCATTTGAAACATCGATATTCCGAAACGACAAGAGGAAGCGCATTGACCGTGCATTGTATACCTAAACAGGGTTGGCGGATAAGCACTATACACTACGCTGTATCCGCACGCGTATCCACCGCCTTTAACAGGCTACAAGACACTCCTGCGTCTGATCAGAGGCTAAAAGAGTTCTACAACTCAACGTGATACTCTCTATTTGCATTAAAGCTAACAACTGGAGGGGTTGGGCAGCAGGAGAGATCGTTAAAGCACTCGGTTCAGGTACACAAAAGAAACACTCCACCACCCTTAAAATAGTATCAGTTCCGCTATATGCTTACCGCTATAAAACCAGCACCAACAAGCTCTATTTGTATACCTAAACCAAGACGGCTGAAACCGATTATACGCTCTCTTATCCTGAGCAGAGGAGGCATGTTCTAGAAGAGTTTCTTGGATTAACATACTTGTAAGCTTAACCGCTTAAGCTTACATCATAGATCGGATCTCAGCCCTCGAATGCTTACGCCGAGTTTCTGATAAACTAACTACTCTTCATCTCAACCTCGAACACGCACTTCTCATCTCCCTTCGATAAGCACGAGACCTCCTCGACCGAAACCTCTTTAGCGTAGAGTGTGGTTAGGAAGCCCTTAAGGAAACCTTTTGTGAAGAAGCAGGATGGCTTATCTGATCTGAAAACCTTAGCCTCGAACACACCCTCGCAAACAAGCCTACCTGAGCAACGCTCAGCATCAAACGAATCTAGGCTCATCTTGAACCAACCCTCCCTCAACTTATACTCAGAAAAGAACCTTAAGACAACAATCTTATCCCCGAACTCCTTCATAAGCCTCTCACAAGACCTGGCGCCACAAGCTAAGCCGACCTCATAGAGTATGACGCCCCCGCCTGAACCAAAGCGCTCGAATAAAGCAGACTTAAAGTCAGCAAAAGTCACACACCTAAAGATGAACGCATCACCACTCCTAAGCAAAGTATAGGGCGCAGCTGACTCCTCAGAAGAATCCGTAAACCGCCCCCCCCCCCTTTTTCGATAAACACGCAACTTCATCAAAGAAAAATTATCACCCAGCTTTTAATTAAAGCTTACTCATCATGTTCAAACGAGGATCTTTGAGAATTGGGTAAAACGTGTTTGTCGTTATGTTTGAACATCCTTCATCAGGTATGAGGGATTAGATGATTGGCTTATGAACGGTCTAGGGTGTAGGCGTGTCTGACGTTCGTAGAAGATGTCCTGAGAAAATTCAAAGAAATTAAGGCGTTTAGAGGTGCCCACAGGCGGCTTCCTAATCCTAATCAAAGTTCCACCAGACGGTAGGCCTGTTAAAGCAAACTTCGACAGACCGATCACAGCAGAAGAATACACAGTCGTCTACCCAGGTGTTGTAAAAGTGGTTGGTAGGATGACGGATGTGCGACCTCTCATAGATTTGCGGAGGGTGTGCTAAGCTCAGCTCCGCTCCCTGCAATGAGTGAAGCCCTTCGGGCCCACCTTAATTCTATCTGCTAGGTAATCTCTTCATAGTTGGATATGAACTTCCTATACCACTCAAACTCCTCCAAAGTTACCAGATGCAGCTCAAAAGGGTTAGGCGTGCCAAAGACCTGCCTAGCCAAATCGTACGTCTTAAGCCTCTTCTCAAGTTCTTTAAATTCGTCACATATAACCAGCACGTCAACATCGCTTAGTGGCCCGCTTCTACCCTCAGCAACACTTCCGAAGACAAGAACTCTAACGCGGCTTTTAAGGTGGTGTGCGAGCTCAGATTTGAACCGTCGGAGCGACTCTTGATACCTACTTCTCATCGCAGCTAATTTAAGACTCCTCTTAACCACACGCTTGAACGCTTCACTCAAACTCAGATAACCTCTTGACATAATCCTCTGCGAAACGTAGTATGGTCATAGCGGTTTCTTTTGAATAATCCTTCGGTAAGTACCTTGAAGTTATGTATGCCTCCTCTAATAGATCTAAGATCATATTCGGCAGCTCCGGCGGCTCAGCACCTATCTCTCTAAGCTCAGATAGCAGTACCTCGATGCTATGTGTTTTAGGGTATTCGCCTACTCGTTTAGCCAACAGATACTTCAAGTAGAACTGTATCGCTTGTTCGCAATTAAAGAGTGTTAAGTTATACAAGCCTAATTCAAACGCCTTCCCCGCTAGGGTAAGCATCTCAGATGCCCTCTTCTTAAGGAACTCCAATCCAAAAGAAGTTGGTGCTCAAAAGTATTTAACCTTGAACATTTACTCTCCCAAGATACCTAACACTCTACCCCACATATTATCTACAATAGTGAATCAAATGCTTCGCTTTTTGGCTTCTTTAGCAAGCTCCAATATCAAATCATCTATGAATTGCTCAAAAGCTTTCGGGTTGGTTAACTTAAGAAACTTATTCCGCTCTATATCCTCTCTTACCTTCTCTAGAAATCGATCTTTCTCGGCTTCAGGCAGATAATCCTGTATCTTCAAAACCCTACCGAGCGCATCGATAAGCCTGAAGGTCCCGTAGGACTGAGGCTCCTCCAAGCAGCCTCTTGCGCTCGAAGCCATATACGTTGCGAGCTCGAAGAGGTAATTGGATAGAGATCTTTTTTCTGTGTTACCCACTTCTAGGCACCTCACTTGCCCAACTTACGCCGTATCTATTCAAATAGGCTATTTCTTCTATCCTCTTTTTGGGAGGCGCCTTAGGTTGCTCCTTAGGATGCCCTAGTATAACTATAAATTCAGGCTCGATTCTCTCAGGCAGTTCGAGAATCTCCTTTAGTGCTATTCTAGAGAACGATTTAATGACACATGCTCCTAAACCGAGAGCGTGCGCTGCGAGAAGCATATTTTCAACAGCCATAGCGCAGTCCGCTATTCTGATATAGTTTTTACCCAACTCCCCTCCCTCTTTTTCATAGATGTCAAGGTCTGAGCACACAACGATGGCTGCGGGGGCGTTGCCTAGAAAGCCGGGCGAAAAGAGCCTAACTAGGTTAAGTATACGTTGATCTGTTATGACTATGAATTTCCAGCCCTGAAGGTTGGAGCCTGAAGGTGCTAATCTTGCGGCATCAAGGATCTTCCTAAACTCCTCCATAGTTACCTTTTCATCTGTAAAGCTGCGGATACTTCGCCTGCTCATTATAGCTTCAAAGACATCCAAACTTTATCGAAATGAGTGAAGCCTTCTGGCTATTATTAAACATTTATTAATAGTAAGGTTTGCATATCGAATAAGGGGTTCATTTGGTGAAAGAGGAAGAGATCTTAGAGGAGTTAAGGCGCATAAGGGCACTTCTGGAGCCTAAGCCTGCGCCACCTCCACCCCAAGGTTTGTGGGCTGAATTCTTAGATTTCATCTCAAAGTATAAGGTTATGGGTATGGCAGTTGCCTTCATATTAGGTCTATATATCTGGGAGCACTTGTCAAAGCCCTGGTTGACGACATAATAATGCCGATTGTACAGTTTGCTACACCAAACGTTGCGTGGGAAGCCATAGAGATCGGCCCCTTCAGAGTTGGCCACTTTGTAGGGTCACTTATCACATTCATTATTATAGCATTTGTGGTCTTTCTACTGGTGAAAGTGAGTAAAAGATTCAAGATAGAGTAGAGAAGCTTGTGTAGCTAATGCGAATGCGATCAACTATACTTCTGATCTTTTGCTTTTTAACCCTTTGGGCCACCAGTTCCACTTCTTCGCAACAACTATTATAGATGGGTTGAGGAAGATGCGCATGAAGAATGTGTCTATGTATATTGCGAGGCTTAGGGCGAAACCCATCTCTTTGAGCACTAGGTTAGGGCTGAGCATGAGGCTTCCTAGCGCAGAGCCCAGGATCAGCCCGGCTGCTGTGAGGACTAAGCCTGTCCTTTCTACCGCGTTTACAACCGCTTCTTCGTCGCTCAAACCCTTCAAGGCTTCTTCCTTGACTCTTGTTATGAGGAAGACGTCGTAATCTACTCCCAGCCCCATCAGCACGGAGAAAGTGAAGAGTGGCGTTAACCAGTATATCTTCGCACCTAAGCCGTATTGAAAGACGAGGGTGAGTATACCTAGGGACCAGACCGCGCTCATGGCTGTGGTCGCTAGAAGCCTAAGTGGGAGCAAGATGGAGCCTAGGGCTATTAGTAGGACTATGAAGATGCCTATGCACGCTGCTGGTATTATTCTGTAGAAGAAGTCTTGGTTTATGGTGTTGGTCAAGTCTAGGTAGAAGGCTGCACCGCCTCCCACCAAGATTTCAGCTCCGCTTAACGCAGCTTCATCTCTTGCGACTTCGCTAACCTTCTCTCTAATCTTTTTGATAGTTGTAAAGGCTTCGTCTGCGGTGTAGAAGCTCTTTAGGCTGGTTGTTATCACGAAGGTCTTGCCCTCTTCATCTGCGTACTGTCTTATGCTGCTTCTATCAACTTCGTCTGGTGCCACATATTCGCCCCTTGGTCTAGTTGGACCGTAGGTGTATTCTGGGTAAACATCATCAAGTTTGGAGATTTCGGTGTGTAGTCTATCCAGAGCTTGGTAGAGGTCTCTTTTGACTCCGCTGCTAGTAAATAGTGGCTCTCGGCTGACGACTACGATCTGCGTCTGCGAGAGAGGCGCTGCTCCGAAGGAGTTGAGTATGGCATCGACTCCACGCTTTGATTCGAAGGGTGGGAGCATCTCTATGTCGCCGTATGTGATTGATATTGTGGTGATTACTGCGCCTAGGGCTGCTGTGGCTAGTAGCCCGATTGCCAGAACCCTCTTTGGCTTTGATACGCAGTAGTGTGCCATTCTTCTGAATATGGCTAGTCTGACTGCGAAGTTTGGTATGGTTTTTCGAGGCAATAGTATCTTGTCTTTTATGGTGGAGAGTGTTGATGGGATTGTTAGTAGAGCGCCTGTGAGTGTTAAGAGTATGCCTAGGGCTAAGCCTATGCCTATGCTTTGGAGTATGCCTATTGAGGAGAGTGCTAGGCAGCTGAAGCCTATGAGGACTGTTGACGCGCTTAAAATTACTGCGCCTCCTGCGTGTATGGCTGTTCTTTTAACTGCTGCTGTGTGATCGATGTTGTTTCCTCTTTCCTCGATGTATCTGAAGATCATGAAGATTACGTAGTCTACGCCTGCGCCTAGTATGACTACGCTTATCATACTCCTTAGTAGATAGTATTGTTTGAAGCCTAGTTCTGCGAGGAGAGCCAATAGACCTATTGCTGCGGCGAGTGCTGAGCCTACGGTTAGTAGTGAGATCGTTGGGACTATTAGCGACGCTATCAACGCTGCGCCTAGTATGAAGACCAGCAAGATGGTTACTTTATCGATGACACCTATGTCTTCAACGTCCTGATTTCTGAGGTCGTAGGATAGGGTCATGGGGCCTGTTAGTAGGGTTGTGAACCCGGCTTGCTTCACCTCGCCAACAATCTTACGGAGGGCTTCAACCGCTACTCTCTGCTCTGCTTCAGATAGGCTGCCGTTGAACCGAATGAGGATGAGCGCGGTTTTGTTATCGCCGCTAACAAGCTTGCTGTAGATATCTTTTGGTATGCTGTCTGGGAAGGGTGGTGTGGGGAACTTCGATCTGATCTCTGCGAAAACCCGTTGGGTTAGGTTTTGGGCAGCGGCATCTAAAGCCTCTTGTGTTGGTTCTCTGCCGAGCTCTAAGCAGATCTGGATTATGCTCTTTTCAAGACCCTGCTCTGCTAGCAGAGTGGCTGTGAGCACTTCTACGTCGTGTTGCGTCGCATCTGGTCCTAGGTTGATTAACTCTCTGATTACGCTTTCGCTTAGACCCGATTCTTTGGAAACTATTGATGCTGCTGTATCCTCGATTATTTGCTGCCTTGTGGCTGAATCGGCCCATTGGGTTATGTTCATAGCCCCATTTAATTCTGTGAAGAGTTTTGAGGCTTCGCCAAGATTTGTTGGTGTGAAGACGTGTGGTGCTGCTGTGTTTATCGCTGCTTGGGCCTTTGTATAGAGTAGTTGGGGTTTTAGGTCTGTGATCTTTATGTACTCTTCTGTGAAGGTTGAGGACCAAGCTGTGTAGAAGGCTTTGAGGTAGGCTTCGGTGAGTGGTTTGCCCCCTTCTGGCAGCATCTTTAGTGCTGTGTTATATGCTTGTTCGTTGAGTGGTTTGACTGGTATGGGTTGGAGAGGATTGGCTTGGGCGATCTGCTGGGCTGCTGAGGACCAAGCTTGGAGGTAGAGGGTTGGGACCCCATATATTATTTGGGCTGCTTCTGTTAGTCTGTTGATTAGTGTGTAGAGTGTTTGGTGTAGGGTTTGGAGTTCGTCTGCTGCTCTGTAGAATTGTTTGTGTGCCTCTGTTAGGTTAGCCTTGATCTTCTGCTCTATTTCGCGGTATGTTTCGTTCATCTTAGCCCAGTATTTTGCTAGGATTTCGTCGTAGATTGTGGTTGCGCTTACAACACCAGCAAACCCCTTTAGCTCCTCTTTGCCCTTAGATTCAATGGTCTTGCTTAGGGCAGATATGTAGCCTCTACCCTCATCTGAAAATATGTTGCCCTCCTCAGCCTTAACTACTAGGATCTCTGTGTCCCCTTGGTCTGAGCCGATCTTCTCAGATATGATCTGCTGAGCCCTCTTAGCCTCTAATGTGCTTGGAATGAAAGGATCTAGGCTGTGCTGAATATGCTCCTCTAAAGCCGGGAGGTTTACACCTAGAACAATTACTACGAGGACCCAAAGGGCTATGAGAAACTTGCCTCTTTGGGTGGAGAGAGCTGCATATTTATCGAGCAACTCCACTCACACAACCTACCGCCAAAGAACCGGGTTTAAAAGCTCTGCTATACTGCCAGCTCTTCCGCTGATTTTTAGTGATGCTTGCTGCACCATAAACCCTACAATCTTTTTAGAATAACATTGCGAGGCAACTGCAATAATTATAAATATATGGCGTCTAATTCAAAGGTGTCAGGGGTAATTGAAAGTTAGGGAAAGAATAAGCAAACAAGCCGAGCAAGTCGTTCATCTAGTTAAGGAACTCAAAGAGGAGAAGAGCTATAGGGGGGTAGAAATGCTTGTCCAACTAATAATACAAGCGCTCCTCGACTTGGGGATAATGGTGACCACAGCGGTTGGTGGAAGAACTCCCAAGACTTATTCGGAGGTAGGTGAACTACTGGCAGACCTAAATCTGCTAAATGAAGAGGACGCAAAGCTCTTAAAGTCGATGGCTGGCATGAGAAACATACTCGTGCACGCGTATACCGCAGTAGATAGGGCGATCGTTACTGGTGCTGCACAGAGAATTGTGGAAGACGCTGTGAGGATCGAGGAGGCTATTAAAGATGGCTTAAAAGATAGGGTACTCGACCCCCCATCTTACCACACTTTATGTGAAAGGTTGCGTGATGTGTTTAAGGGGAGGGTTAAGGCTGCTCTTCTATTCGGTGGGAGAGTCAAAGGCTACACGCTTAAAGGAGATTACGACATCGCGGTCTACTTTGGTAGGAGCCACAGCTTATATGATTTAGGCGAGCTTGCTGTAGATGTGGCTAGAGCCTTGAACATAGGCGAAGAAGAGGTTGATCTCGTTGATCTAGACTCAGCTGCGCCTGAGATTAGGCTAGAGGCTCTGCAAGGCAAACCGCTTTACGTAGAGGATGATTATGTGCTCTTTGAACTTAAGGTTAGAAGCATTCTGGAGCTGCTGGATATGCGCAGTGGTATGCGACCTCTAGAGGGGTTAACTTGAGCGCCGAAAGATGTCAACTTGACATCGGAATTGAATCTCTGGAGGAAAAACGCACGCTTGTTATACATTGTAACAGACCAATTAAAAGGAACGGGAAGTATATTTTTCATATCAAAGATGAAACTGGTGAAGAGCTAAACTATTTGAAGATGTCAATTTCCTAAAACGATAGGATAATTCGCTGGAACAACCCAAACTTAATTTTGAACAGTGCCAAATTTTTATGTTCGATGAATCAGCGTTCGGCGGCACTCATCTTGCTTGGCAGACAACTCTCAGTTTCGCTCCCACATATATATTACCTAGCATACCATCAAGGCTCGAATATCCAAACAATTTCCCAAACGCACGCATCTCACCTAAATCAACGATCTCAACCCCCATGGTGGGAATTATCTTCTCACGCCACACAAGCAGATACAAATTATCGGAGAGCTTAAAGTAATCAGCCCTATCAGTATCCGCTAACCCCTTCTCAACCCCCATCAAGCAGTGCCAAGTAAAGAGGCTCTCAAAATATATATGCTCATAGACCGCCCTAGGACCGTACCGAAATTCCACACGTTTCCCAAGCAGCTCATTTGTCTTCTCGTGGCGTGGTGTCTCAGCGCTAGGAGGTCTATCTATGGAACCATGACCGAATACTACCCTAACATCGGTGAGCTCTTCCCCTAATCTAACGCGATCCAAAAGAGTCTTCGAAGACGGCAACGGTATCTCACCCAATATAGACGTGAAGATGTTCTTGCCTAGATCCAACACCAGAGTCAAGGAGCGCCTAGGAGCAGCGTCACTCGTGATGTCAACGAAGTACACACTATCCCTAGCTCTAAATGCTACGTAACGTCCAGTAGACGGCTCTCCCGCCTCGGATTTTAAAAGTCTGCTCCAAGCAACCACCCCATCATCTTTGAAGCTGAAAGACTCAACTCCACCATCACTATAATATAATTTCACACTCCTCCCAACCAGATCGTTGACCTTCGGTGGAAGATAGGTTTCGCGAAAATCCTTGCCGAACTCCTCCAATGTAAACCAAGTAATACTTGACATCAGCTGGATCGTTGCGTCTCATCCATATATAAGGATTAAGCAAGCTGGCGCCGCGCCATTATGCTCCTCTTCATCCTGTCACCGATGCGATAGGTTTAGCTAGAAATATTGGTGCGGGGGGTGGGATTTGAACCCACGAACCCCTACGGGACAGGAGCTCTGCGCGCGGCTCCTCAGTTTCGCAGCCACTTGGGCACCTGCGCCTTTGACCTGGCTTGGCAACCCCCGCGCCCAATTGACCGTAGGCGGGTGGGGTAATAATATCTTACTTCCGGGGTTGTGGAGGAAGATATGTAAGTTAGCGTTGTAAGTAGTATGTTGATGGAATATGTGGGATGATGCGTTAGAGGCGTATTTGAGGAGGACAAGAAGGTCTAAAGAGCTGTTCGATGCTGCGAAGCTGGTCTTCGTGGGTGGAGTGAACCACAACATTAGGTTCTTTGAACCATACCCATTCTTCGCCGCAAAGGCTTCAGAAACTTTTCTTTGGGATGTGGATGGGAATAGGTATGTGGATTATTGGATGGGGCATGGTTCGCTAATATTGGGCCATTCCCCAGAGGTAGTTGCTTCTAAGCTTAGGGAGCAACTCAGCAACGGTACAATCTTTGGCACACCAAACGAAGTTTCAGTTAGGTTAGGCGAGCTTGTCTGCGATTGCGTACCCTGCGCTGAGCAAGTTAGATTCTGTAATACTGGTGCTGAAGCAACTATGTACGGTGTTAGGCTAGCAAGAGCATACACAAAGAAGCGCGTTGTGATCAAGATCGAAGGGGGTTGGCACGGATATAACTCGGATTTAGTTAAGGATGTTTCTCCACCCTTCGGCGTTGAGAGCGCTGGGGTGGACGAGTGTGTCAGATATGTCGCTTCGGCGCCCTTCAACGACCTTGAAGCGGCTAGAAGAGTAATAAGCGAGAATAAATCGGAGCTGGCTTGCGTCCTAGTCGAGCCTGTTTTAGGTGGGGGTATAATACCAGCTGAGAGAGACTACCTTAAGGGTTTACGTGAGGAAACAGAGAAAGCGGGTTGTCTACTCTTCTTCGACGAGGTCATAACGGGTTTCAGAGTCGCCTTAGGCGGTGGGCAGCAATACTATGGTGTTGTACCAGATTTAGCTGCACTGGGTAAGGTGCTCGGAGGAGGGCTCCCGATAGGTGCTGTGTGCGGGTTAAGGGAGGTTATGGCATATGCTGACCCCAGGCTCCCTAAGAGTGAAAGGGCTTGGATCGGTGGGGGAACGTTTTCAGCAAACCCTCTCAGCATGACAGCTGGGTTGGCTACTATACAGTACCTAAGCGAGAAGAGTAGTGTGATATACCCCTACCTTAACGAGTTAGGCGAAGAGGCTAGGCGAGGCATAGATAGAGCCTTTGCTGAAGCAGGTATCCAATCAGCAACCACGGGTCTAGGTTCACTCCTATTAACGCACTTCCCCAGGGATGGCAAGACGCCTAAGGATGCGAGAGCTGTTCATAGCTGTGACCGTAAACTTCAGTTCCAATTCTACTTCGCCCTCTTAGCCAAGCACAGCATCTTCTTTCTACCCGGTCATCTAGGTGCTATCTCATATGCGCACACCAAAGAAGACATAAAGGCTCTGGTCGAGGCTTCAGCAACGTTAGCGCAGGAGGCGAAGGGAGCTTACGGAAAAGGTGGGTTAGGATGATCTGGCAAGAAGTAAAAATAGGGCGAGTATTAGTCTGCAGAATGGATTTTGAATCAGACCTACTCTCATCCTTAGAGGAGTTCGCCAAAGAGCATAAGGTAGACGCTGCTTTCTTCACCGCTCTAGGCGCGGTTAAGAAGGCCGCTTTTGCTTACTACGAGCAGGCAGCGAAAAGGTATGTGGAAGAGGCTGTGGAGGAGCCTATGGAGCTCTTAAGCTGCATAGGGAATATCGCAACACTAAACGGCAAAGTGGTGGTGCACGCGCACGCTGTCTTCTCAGACAGATCAGGTAGACTCAAAGGAGGGCATCTTCTCAAAGGAACTACCGTCTTCGCAGGAGAGGCGCTGATCCTCGAACTCAGCGGCGTGGAATTAGTTAGATCTTACGATAGTGTCACTGGACTGAACCTCTACACACCTAAGCCCAAGCCTGAGAGATAGCTGTTGACGCTATGCTGGCTTGAACCTACCCTCTATCTTCTTCAACACATTGCTGAGTGTTGTGTATTCCATCTCCTCAGGCCCCAGTCTGGCTGGCATAAAGGGTCCGTGCCTCCTCATATAATCCGCTACCTCATTAGCTAAGCTTCTAGCTCGGTCGAATGCTGGATCATCGAAGAGGTCTGCTGGCCCAACAAGCATTCCCTCATTCAACTGGAAGCCTAAGGCTACTACCCTAGGTGGACCGTCGAATCTCGTGCACCTCGCATTCCTAAGAGAGACCGGCATAAGTGGGCCGTTGTGTGAGCCCCGCATCCAACCCGCCACGAGGTGGGGGAACGCGAAGGGCTCTAGCACTTCTCCTACAGCTGGTAGACCGTGCTGCGCTCTCACAAACATGACCGGGTCGTCTTTGCCCACATACCTCCCAGCTATTAACGAGAGTCTTGCTGTACTAGCTACAGCCGCTAAGAGGTTGTCTGCTCTTCGATATACGCTGTGTATAACATATCTGCTCGGCGTTCCTATGAGTGCAAGGAGGTCGTAAGATTCATCAGGGGTATGGATATCTACGACTTTATCCTCCATAACATCCATCACTCTAAATGTGAAGCCTGTGTGAAGCTTCTCATCTATTATTAGACCAGCGGTATTGAAGGGGTCTGCGAATATTCGGTATAAAGGTAGGTTCCAAGCACCGGGCTCGGTTTTATCAGCCATAAAGATCACTATAGGCTCGCTCACCCGCTCCTCAATCTCAGCTTCAGCCACACCAGGACCCATGCCCTTCAAGTTCCCAGAGAAGGCAGTTGCAAGCAGATCTTGTCCAGCAGCATACAGCTTAAGCTTCTTAGATGCCTTTTCAGTAACTTCCTTGAATGTCTCCCACGCTAGACCATGGATTTCACTACTGTTCACACCTTTTGTGTGAGTCATAATAAGTTGGAGGTCATCACCAACCGCTGTTACATAGAAGTCTCTCAGTAGACCTTTCTCCTTGGCTTCAGCGAGCTTTTCTTGAGCAACCTTAATCTGCTCTGGGTGTACCATGTGGTGCCCAGCTAGGCTGCCTACGTCAGCTTTTATTACAGATAATGTTATCCTCATACTCTATCGGGTTAAGTGGAGTTTAGGGGAAAAATAAACTTATGGGTAGTCTCTCAGCTCTGCCAAGCCTTGTTCAGTATTCTTCTTCCTCTTCGTATTCTTCTTCCCACTCTTCCTCTTCGAAGTCCTCCTCAAAGTCCTCTTCAAATTCTTCTTCAGACATAACCATTACCTCTAGAGCATCGTCTATCCGTTTAGATACCATTAATAAGCTTTTTGATGCTAAGTGGAGAGGCGGGCGATGTGTGCGGTCAAGATTATGAGGTGTAGTAGTGAGGAGGCTATCGAAGAGGCTGTAAGAGTGATCTCCCGGGGAGGATTAGTAGTCTACCCCACAGATACAGTATATGGACTAGGGTGTGACCCCTTTAATGAAGAAGCTGTTGAGAGGGTCTTTAGGGTTAAAGGTCGGCTAAGTAGACCGCTGCCAATTCTAGTCTCAAGCATGGAAAGAGCGGAGCGGCTAGTCGATCTAGGTAGCGTCGGGGCGACGCTAGCATCTAACTTCTGGCCCGGAGCACTTACGATCGTAGCACCAATTAAAAGAGGTGTACCTATACCTAAGAATCTAACGTGCGGCTTTACCACACTAGGTATTAGGGTTCCAAACCACAGTTGTGCACTCAGATTGATAGAGGGCGCTGGAGGTTATCTGGTTGGGACGAGCGCTAACCGGTCTGGCGAAAAACCTTCTCTAACGGTTGATGAGGCTGTCAAGAGTCTGCAGCAAAGTGTTGACCTCTACCTAGATGGGGGTAGTACTGCGTTAGGTAAAGAGTCTACAGTGCTTGATATAAGTGGGGAGAAGCCTAAGGTGGTTCGGGAGGGGGCTATAAGCAAAGAAACAGTATTTGGTGTTCTAAGATCACTCGGGTTCCCGATCTAGAGGTTAGCTACGCTGGCGAGCAGCACTGACTTTTCAGCTAGCAGATAGGGTAATGGGTTCTCATCTGTTAAGGTGGAGGCGTAGGCTTGTGCTAGACTGTGTTGGGAGAGTAGTTTCGAGGACTTTTCATTCGTTAACTCGATTACGCTGTCATCTAGTGTACCGAGCCTCTCAAGCATCTTAAGAAATTCTGCTGGGAATGAGTCTTCACCAAGGGATAAGGCGACGATGTTCATTCTTCGAGGCTTTAAACCCACCTTCTCGACCGCCTTCTTGAGCTGGTTTTCACAAGCCACCCTGGCTAGAAGATCGATTTCAGGCTGCTTAGCGTATGTTAACCCTCTCTTGCTAGCTTCGTATGCTTGCTTCAACAGGAGCTCTATGTGACGCCTACCTGCGACAAAATCCGCATCAACTAACACGATTGGTGTGTTGGATATCTGCTTTACTTCCCGTAATAAACCTTCGGGGTCTTTTATATCCGCGTCTCTTACCCCTTGAGCAGCATACCTTCTGCCCTCGACTTCCAATGTGAACATCTTTATCCACCGTGGCTTATCGGTATTAGTATAATGGAGTCACCGTCGTTGACCTCTGTTTCCTCGCCTTTTAAGGCTGAGACTTCCACACCATTTAGTAAGATGAGAGTGTTAGCCCTTGTTATCTTAGCTCCTTTAAGGTTCAGTCTGTTTAATAGCTCCGCTACACTTATGTTGCCTTCTTGAAACTCCACTTCCTCCTTAAGGTGTGTTGCTAGATGGCCTATTAGACGTACCCTTATCATGCCCTTTAGTCGCCCCTAAGATAGGATAGTCTGAAGCATATATCTTTAGGCTTAGAGGGTAAAATGTGGCGGGAGGATTTGGGTGGGAAGAGACGCCCTTGCAATGCGTTACTAAGTACATCTTGTTTATTAAGTGTTGGGCGATATAGTATGAGTTCAAATTTTCTAAGCAGAGACTCTATGCTCTCCGCATCTGATGAAAATTCGATCGCAGAAGCGGCTCTTTGAAAGAGACGCCATCCGCCCCAATATGCTTCAAAGATAGATCGAAATCTCTCTGTACTAAGATAACCGCCTTTCCTACTTAGTAAAGCGAAGGGTGCTCGCTGCTCTTCGACTGCAGAAACAGCTGCGATGTTTTCAACAGTTTTTTGTTCTAGGGCTTCCTTCACCGAACTTAGATCTGCGCTCTGCGCACAAGGTAACCATCTTTTAACAACGATCTCTGGCTGAGAGTATTGCACTGCATACACCACAGCGTACCTTAACCCTAACTCTACCATAGATCTGTATCTATGTGTGCCATCAAGTATTACGCAGGTTTCGGCATCAACTATCAATGGTGCCTTCTGCGCACCCGAGGAGAGGAGAGCTGCCTTAATCTTTTCAACTTCGCTCGGTATAGTCTCTTCGTGCGGTTTAAGATCCTTAAGTGGGCTAACCCTCAGACTCAAAATTCTTTGAACACCGAGCTAGGTTTCTTCAGGCTTTTCTGGAGAACTTTTACTTCGATTGGTCTTCATGAGCCGAGTAATATAGCCTGCGATCTCATTTCTCAGCTCTTTAGATCGGATAACAGCTACTTGTGATAGTATCTCTTTGTTCTTTTCAAAGTCTGTGGTAAATAGGTTACCGTGCTTCTCAAGCACCAGCAAAGAGAGTCTCCTGATTCTGTCCAATCTGACTTTCACACAACCTCTTTTAATGCGGCATAATAAACTTTAATTAATACACCACTCCCTACTAAACTATCGATATGAGCAGAGTTATAATAAAGGCGTCAGAAAACGGACCATATCTGGTTGAGGTGGATGGGAAGATAGTTGCTGCGCTCTGCCGATGTGGCGGCTCTACCAAGAAACCCAACTGCGATGGCACACATAGAAAAGCTGGTTTCACAGCTGCGGCAGCTGAAGTTAAAGTTGCTGAGTAGTAAAATGTCCTCCGAAGACAAGGTCGATCTAATAAAGCGTAAATAATAAAGTGTTAGATGGTGTAAGGCTGCCCTTGGCTGATGGCTGAAAAAGATAAGGAAGAACTACGTAGAAGGTTCTCTGCCGACCCAGATAGGTACTATAGGGTTGAGCTCTTCGCCAGAGAGGGGTTTAGTAGGAGAAGATGCAGAGGTTGTGGGAGGTACTTTTGGGCATTAGGTGATAAGGAGTTCTGCCCAGAGTCTCCGTGCAGCACCTATACCTTCTTAGGCGACCCACCGACGAAGCGTCGGATAGGTTATGTTGAAGCGTGGAGGCTAGTCGAATCCTTCTTCGTTGAGCAAGGGCACACAAGCATTAAGCGATATCCTGTTGTCTGCCGGTGGAGACCAGATCTATACTTTACCGTAGCCTCGATAGTGAACTTTCAAAGGGTAGAAGGGGGTAGGGTAGTATTCGAGCTCCCAGCCAACCCGCTTATCGTGCCTCAGATGTGCTTAAGGTTTAACGATATACCCAGTGTAGGAGTCACAGGTAGGCACTACACCTCATTCTGTATGATCGGTCAGCACAGCATAGCCGATGGGCAAGGATATTGGAAGGATCGGTGCATAGACCTCGACTTCGAGCTACTAGTGAGGGTCTTCGGCATACCTAAAGAAGAGGTCGTCTTCGTAGAGGATGCTTGGTTAGGCTACGGTGCCTTCGGCTACTCTCTTGAGTACCACGTAAGGGGGCTTGAGCTCGGAAATGCGGTCTTCACAGAGTTTGTAGGCGAACCGTCTGATGCAGTTGAGATGAAGGAGAAGGTCGTGGATATGGGTGCAGGGCTTGAACGGTTCAGCTGGCTATCAACAGGCAAACCTACGAGCTACGACACAACCTTCGACTACGCTCTTCCAAAGCTGCTGGATAGATGCAAGGTGGGGTATGATGAAGACCTCCTCTTCCGCTACTACAAGCAGAGCGCTGGCTTCGACTACGCAGAGGGGAAAACACCTATTAAAGCGGGTGAAGAGGCGGACGCGCTGCGACGTAAAATCGAGCCGCTCCAGGCACTCTACACCCTCCTTGATCACACAAGAACACTAACATTCGCTATTGCAGATGGAGGGTTACCGAGCAATGTAGCAGGGGGCTACAACTTACGGGTCATACTTAGAAGAGCCTTATCCATGCTGGAGCGCTTCAGATTCGACATAACTTTGGGTGAACTTGTCGATATGCATATACTTGGCTTAGCCCAGATCTACCCCGAACTCTCAGAGCATAGAGATGAAGTTAAGATCATCTTGTCCGTGGAGGAGCAGAAGTATCTGAAGACCAAAGAGCGGATAGCGAAGATCATAGAGAAACTTAAACGCGAATCAAAGCCTCTGACAGAAGATAGGGTAATCACACTCTACGAATCCGAAGGAATTCAACCTGAAGAGCTTGTTAAGCACAACATAATACCAGTTGTCCCTGAAGAGTTCTACAAGAAAGTTACAGAAAAACACCTTGGTGTTAAAGTCGCTCACCCCGAGAAAACTAGATTCGATCTCAACAGCTTCCCTCCAACACACCTACTCTTCTATGCGGATGAGAAGATGCTCCGCTTTCAAGCGAGGGTGCTGAAGATCTTAGATGGGCGCTACGTGATCTTAGATCGAACAGCATTCTACCCGAGATCAGGCGGCCAAGAACCAGACTTGGGCACTATAGGCTCGAGCAGGGTCATTGATGTGGAGAAACTGGGGCAGGTTGTGCTACATCTTGTTGATAAACTCTCTTTTAAAGAAGGCGATTTGGTGGACTGCTCGGTCGATGAAGAGAGGAGGGAGAGGCTCACTAGACACCACACAGCAACACACATAGTTAACGGTGCTGCGAGGAGGCTGCTGGGTAGCTGGGTGTGGCAGCACTCAGCATACAAGGATGTGGACAGAGCGCGCCTCGACATAACCCACTTTGAACACCTAAGCGATGAGCAGCTGAAGGCGATAGAAGATCTAGCGAACAGAGTTGTCAGAGCTAACTTACCTGTGGTGAAGGAAACGCTACCAAGAGGGGAAGCAGAAGCAAAATACGGCTTCAGAATATACCAAGGAGGAGTTGTGCCCGAAAGAGAAGTTAGGATCATAAACATAATCGATTGGGATGTTGAGGCTTGCGGCGGCACACACTGTAACAGCACAGGTGAAGTCGGCTACATAAAGATTCTGAAGAGTGAAAGGATTCAGGACGGTGTTGAGAGGCTAGAGTTTGCCGCGGGTGCACCAGCTGTGGAATATGCTCAGAAGATGGAGGGGTATGTTAAAGCGGTCGCTAAGATCTTGGGTGCGCAAGAGGATAAGGTGATTCAAGTGGTAGATGAGTTGAAGCGTGGGTTGGATGAAGCTAGAAGAGTTAAGCGCAGCGTAGCGAAGAAGCTAGTTAACTTAGAGTTAAAGCAGATAGCTCAAGAGGCTAAACCCATCAAGAACCTTATGCTGAAGCTCAACGAGGAAGCTGGTTTAGATGAGGAGTACCACATCCTTTTTGGCGAAGCGGCTACAAGCCTCTACCCGAATCTCATCTATGTCGGCTTAGCCGTGGTTAATGGGAGGGTGAAGGTGTTGGTCTTCTCTGGCTCAGAAGCCGTTAAGAGCGGGGTTAACGCAGGTCTGCTCGCAAAGGCTTTATCAAAACAGATGGGAGGCTCAGGTGGAGGAGACGCTAGATTTGGTCAAGGAGGTGGCGCAGTGGACAAGGCGAAAGAAATCTCAGCCAAGGTAGAAGAGATCGTTAAAGAGATGTTAGGTGAAGAATGATGATCGATTGGCGTGCTCTAGAAGAAAAGTGGAGGAAGTGTTGGTTCGAGCAGCGCATATTCGAAGCGAACCCAGACCCCAATAGACCAAAGTTCTACATAACCGTAGCCTACCCTTACCCCAACTCGCCTCAGCACATAGGACACGGCAGAACCTACACGCTCGCCGATGTGCACGCTCGATACAGAAGGATGCAGGGCTATAACACGCTCTTACCTATGGGTTTCCACTACACAGGCACACCCATATTAGCTATGTCGAAGAGGATAGCATCTGGAGACGAAGGTTTAATCGACACCTTTAGATCAATCTATAAGGTGCCAGAAGAGAAGATTAAGGAGTTCAAAGAGCCTCTAGCTATCGCCAAGTTCTTCCACCAAGAGATCAAGAGCGGCATGATCGACATGGGCTTCTCTATCGACTGGCGGCGAGAGTTCACCACCATAGACCCGCACTACAGCAGATTTATCGAGTGGCAGTTCAAGAAGCTGAAAGACCTCGGCTTCATAAAGCAAGGAAGCCATCCCGTAGGCTGGTGCCCAGTTGACGGGAACCCAGTTGGCCAACACGATACCTTAGATGATGTTGAACCAGAGATAGGGGAGTTTACGCTCATAAAGTTCATGGGGGATGGTAGGGTCTTCCCAACCGCAACCCTAAGGCCTGAAACGGTCTTCGGGGTTACGAACCTCTGGCTCAACCCCTCTGCGACATATGTCGAGGCAGAAGTAGATGGGGAGGCTTGGGTGGTTAGTAGGGAAGCGGCTGAAAAGCTAAGATATTTGAATAGAAAGGTTGAGGTTAAAAAGACTCTTGAAGCGCGCAAGATAATAGGTGCTAATGTGGTCAACCCCCTGACAGGAGCCTCGGTACCTATACTCCCAGCGTCCTTTGTTGACCCAAAGGCTGGGACTGGTGTGGTTATGTCGGTGCCAGCACATGCGCCCTACGACTACCAAGCTCTTGAGGATCTTAAAGCGGATAAAGAAACCCTAAGAAGCTATGGTTTAGAGGGCATCGTACCTAATCTGGAGGCTATTAAACTCATAGAGAGTGAAGGCTACAGCGGTATACCAGCGTTAGAGGCGCTACGCAGATTCAACGTCAAAGATCAGAACGACCCTAAGCTGGATGAGGCGACGACCTCGCTCTACGCACACGAGTTCCACTCCGGTAGGATGATGAGCAATACAGGACCCTATAGTGGGCTGCCTGTTTCAGAAGCTAGGGTTAGGGTGAAGGAGGATATGCTGAGCAGAGGCATAGCGGACAAAATGTATGAGCTCATGAACAGACCGGTCAAATGCAGGTGCGGAGCAGAGTGCGTAGTAAAGATCTTTGAAAACCAGTGGTTCATAGACTACTCTAATGCAGAGTGGAAGAGGCTCGCGAAGGAAGCCGCATCAAGCATGACTTTCTACCCAGAAGATATTAGGGCCGAGTTTGAATATACAATAGATTGGCTAAGAGAAAAAGCGTGTGCCAGAAAGTCCGGCTTAGGCACACCGCTGCCTTGGGATAAGGGGTGGATAATCGAGAGCCTCTCAGACTCGGTAATCTATATGGCATACTATACAATAGCACACCTCATTAGAAAGATCGACCCAAGCCGCCTAAAGGAAGAATTCTTCGACTATATCTTCTTGGGTAGAGGAGAAGCCGAGGAAGTTGCTAAAATCTGCGGGGTAGATACCTCTCTAATAGAGGAGATTAGAAGAGAGTTCACCTACTTTTACCCGTTGGACGCTAGACACTCTGGCAGAGATCTGGTACCAAACCACCTTACATTCTTCATATTCAACCACGCAGCCATCTTCCCCAGGAACCTATGGCCTAGATCTATCGTTGTAAATGGCTCTGTCCTCATGGAGGGGAAGAAGATGTCTAAATCGTATGGCAATATCATCCCACTAAGAGAAGCGGTCTCAAAGTACTGCGCCGACGCTCTAAGGCTAGCGCTGCTCGCTACAGCAGAGTTGCTTCAAGATGCTGACATCAGTCTAGGGCTTATCCGCCACTTCCAAGAGAGGCTTGAAAAACTCTATACGCTCACCGAGGAGGTCTTGACCCTACCACGCGAAGGCGAACCAACCTACACGACAGCAGACCGATGGCTGATGTCAAGGCTGCAAGAGGTTGTAAGAAAGACTACTGAGGCGATGGAGAAGCTTAGAGTCAGAGAAGCCATCCACAACATAGTGTACGTAATGGATCAAGATGTAGCCAAATACCAGAAGATGAAGGAGGTGTTGAATAAAGGTGAGCTGGCTGCGAAAGCCACGGTCTTGCGTCAAGCCTTACATGCAAAAGTAAGGATGCTAGCACCCTTCGCGCCATACCTCTGTGAAGAACTCTGGCATAAGATTGGAGGTGAGGGGTTCGTTTGCTCCGCTCAGTGGCCTAAGTGTGACGAATCTAAGATAGATCTGGCTGCGCTCGCTAGTGTTGAGTTGATTGATACACTGCTGGAGGACACTCAAAACATTACCCAAGCCACAGGGATCAAACCCAGAAAGGTGTTCTACTATACCGCAGCATCGTGGAAAAGGAGAGCTTACCTCAAGGCCCTTGAGCAGAAGATAGGAGCGGGGCTTGACTTAAAAGGATTGATTAAAGATGTAATGCAGAGTGAACCGAATATTGACCCAAAGAAAGTTTCAGACTTCGCCAAAAAGGTTGTGAACGATCTTACCTCCACACCCCTAGATGTCGCTAAGAGGAGGTTTGCAGTGGGTTTGCTGGATGAAAATCTAGTTCTGAAAGAGTTTTCGAATTACCTTGCGAAGGAGATCGGCGCTGATATCTTTGTGTTTAGCGAAGACGACCATTCTAGATACGACCCAAAGAATAGGGCTGAATTGGCCAAGCCCTATAGGCCTGCGATATACCTCGAATAAAAAATACAGGTGGAAGAGGTTTTTTTACTTCTGCCATCTTTCACCTTCTAGCTTAGCGAGCTCCTCTTGGAAGCCTCTCTTTACCCCTCTGAGATACTCAACCTCATCATGAAGACTGTCTCTTCTATTTCGCAGCCGCTCCAGCTCGAGCTCCTGCTTCACACTCTCCAGCTCAGCGTTAAGTAGTCGAATCTTCTCATTCATTTCCCTAACCTTAGCAGCCAGCTCCTCCCCTTCTGAAGCTTTCTTCCTCAGCAGCGCCAACTCTGCTTCGTGTATGATCCTGAATCTCTTAGAGCCAGCTACGATGGGAAACTTTGTCTGGCACCTTTCACATACATAAAGCGCTATCCTCTTCTCGGAGAAGCTCCCTCGCTGATCGAGTTCACCTGCTATACTCCAGATCTTGCTAGGCTGCTGCACTTCATTTCGGCAGTTTGGGCATGTGGCGGTCATCAAGTAGCAACCTGTATCGTTACTGGAGTAGCGGTTGGCGCAGCTTGCTCGTAGGATAGGATTTCTTGTTCCAAATTCGCCTTTTCAGAGCGTAGGGCATCGACTTCGCTTTGTAAAGCTTTGAGTCTTGCTTGTAGTCTCAGCACCTCTACGCGTTCTTTGAGTTTGGGTATCTCTTCAAGAAGGGCTGCGCGCTCGGCTTCTAGTGCCCTTATCTGGGCTTCTAAGCTCTGCTTCATCTCCAAATAGTTTTGCGTGCTCTCCAACACCACCACCTACTCATCTCTTGTTGGAAGGTTAAATTTCAAAGCCGTAGCCTAAACAAATTGCCACACTTATCAAATGGATTACATCTTCTTGAAAACATATATCTTCTGTGTAGGTAGGGTAGAGCTATGAGGGTTGAGCGACGTTTCTGCGACCGCTGCCTAATCAGAACCGAGCATGAGGTCATTAAGGAACCTGAAATGCCTACTCGAAAGGCGAAAGCTAAGTATAGGTGTAAGGTCTGCGGCAGAGAACGTTGGCTGACCCCCCTTCGACCTAGCTCAGAAATAAGTTACTAACCATAAATCCCCTATCTAAGCTCAGCAGTAGAGCAAAACTCTTTGACAAACCCCTTCATAACATCGCATACCAGCTAGAGCGAGCAAAGATGCTACCCCTAGTCTTCGGGTTAGTAGCGATCATAATCTTCTTCGCCTTCATAAGCGGGTATGCTTCACGAAGAACAGGGTTACCCGAGATAATCTTCCTCATGCTCCTAGGGGTCTTGGTTGGGCCTGTGCTTCAACTAGTCAAGGTTGAGGATCTTGCGCCAATTTCACCCTTTGTAAGCTCTCTAGCAGTAACCCTAATCCTCTTTGACTCCGGGTTAAAGATGGATCTAGTCAACGCCATAAGAGAAAGCGGTAGAGCGATAGTGCTCGGTGTATTAGGGTTTGTCTTCTCGTTTCTAACGGTGGCCGCATATACAGTGCTTTTCTTAAACTTGGACCTCTTTTTCGGCCTTATAGTTGGTTGCGTGGTAGGCGGGACCAGTTCTATAATTGTAATCCCGATGCTTAATCGGCTGAGCGTAAATAGGCGGGTTGCAACGATACTAAGCCTAGAGAGCGTTGTTACAGATGTGCTAGTTATCGTCTGCGCCCTCGGCTTACTCAAGATCTGGACAGGTAGCCAAAGCGAGGGGTTGAACTTAGCGAAGAACCTCTTCGACAGCTTCGCCTTAGGAGGGGTAATAGGTGTAGCCGGAGGTTTGATCTGGCTTAAGATGCTCAACACCTTCACAGAGGACGACTACAACGGCATCCTAACTCTTGGGGTAATGCTTGGCTTATACAGCATCTCAGAACTGATGCAGGGTAGCGGAGCGATAGCAGCACTAACCTTCGGCTTAATCTTAGGTAATGGTACACTAATCTCAAAGAAGCTTAAACTAAATCTGGACCGCCAGCTGGATCGAGTTAGCCTCGGTTTTCACGAGCAGATCACCTTCCTACTAAAGAGCGTGGTCTTTGTCTACTTAGGCATCATACTCTGCCTCATAAACCCAAGTAATTTCATCGTTGGAGTTGGTGCTGCGCTACTACTACTTTTAGCTAGGGCTGCTGCTGTCTACATATCGAGCCTAGGCGACCCGATTCTAAGTTTAGATCGAAGAATAATGATCTTCCTATTGCCAAGAGGGCTTACTGCCGCAGCGGTAGCCCAGCTCGTAGCAGCTCAGGGCTTACCTAACCTCCAGACCTTCAACGACATCTACATCTCCGTAATCCTAACAACGATAATCATAACGATAGCTGGAACACGGCTGCCCAACATCAGAATACCCTTTACTCCACGCCTAAAAGTTGGTTTACCTACAAAAATACGAAAAGTCGCTGAGGAAGAGGTCTATAAAGAAAAGAAGATAGTAGATCGCTTCGAAGACGAAGATGAACAGCACTACAGACTAAGACAACAAGCAGCAGTCTGCTTACTCAACGATAAAAAGCTAGGTCTACTCTTAGCAGAAGCGCCCAAGTCTTGGAGCTTTCGACCAGACTTGTATCTAAAACACCCCAGCTGTGCGGTTGCTATAGAGGTGTTAACAAGTAATCAGCCGCCTAACGAAAAGAAGATCGTATCTGAGATAAACAGCCTTGTTGAAAGATACGCATCGATCGATTTTGAGGGGATTTTAAAGTTCGTTTTAGATGATCTGACCGTTTTACGCAATTTAAGGGCGCTGCACCTCTTAAATAGGTACTACGAACTAACCGAGGTCACGAGAGGCTTCAAAATCACGTTAGAAGCCTTCGACCCAAATAAGAAGAGGCTTATCCCAGTCAATGAGATAGTGAAATGCGTTACTAAGAGAAGCCAACCACTCTTCAAAACGCAAGCAGCCCACAGGTCCTAGAGTAGAGAAGGCAAAGGATGTAAAAATGAAGCACATTTTCTGAGTAAGGAAACAAGCTTTTTTCTATCAACATATCTTTTTATATGTTGAGGCTATTCCAAAGTTGCGTATGTGCGGGATGAGTGATGTGGGTTAATTACCACGGTTTATGCGTGAACTGTGAAGGAGTAATATCTAACGATAGGCTTCTCAAGCTCGGTGTTTGTGAAAAATGTCTTGATAGGGTTGACGGCGTTAGAAGCTGGTCTCACCTCTTAAAGCTTCTAAAGGACAGGGGTAAGCTCTATTTCGCCGAAGACCTCTTCAAGTTTCACGAAAGGTTTAGGGACTTTTCCCTATTCTTTAGAAGGGTTGTCGGGCAGAGAATGTGGTCTCTTCAAGAAACTTGGGCTAGAAGAATTCTACTGAACAGCAACTTCTCCATAGTAGCACCAACAGGCGTTGGCAAAACAGTTCTCGGAACCGTTTCTGCCCTTTATTCCGCGGTGAATGGGCAGAAGAGCTACATAATATTGCCAACAGCACTACTTGTGCAGCAAGTTGTGGAAAGGATAGACACCTATATGCAGAAGATCGGTGTTAAGGTGAGAAGGCTATTTTATCACGCAGGCTTGGATGAAGCTGAGCGAAAGGAAGTTCTGGAGAAGGTGGCGAAAGGCGAATTCGACATCTTAGTGACTACGGAAAGGTTTTTGATAAACCATTTTGAGGCTTTAGAAGGCAAGGTTTTTGACTACGTTTTTGTGGACGATGTGGACTCCTTTCTGAAGTCGCCACACAACATAGACAAGATCATGGCGATCCTCGGATTTGATAATGAAGTAATAGATTCAGCCTTTCAGATCATAGAACTACAAAGGGAGGCGAGCCGACTAAGAAGGATGGGAAAACAGCCTACAGAAGTTTTGGAGAAGATAAGGGATCTGAGAAGCAAAATCGAAGACTACAAACATCAAAACAGAATAGGCCTACTCGTGGTTTCAGGTGCGACGGTAAAAGCGAAGAGGACAAAGAGGATAAAGCTCTTCGAGGAGCTACTCAACTTCCAGATAGGCTTCAAACCCGAATTTCTCAGAAACATAAAGGACTATTACTTAACGACAGAAAACCAAGTCGAACAGCAGGTTTTATCCATCTTAAACAAATTCGGCGGCGGATGCTTAGTCTTCGTCCCATCAGCACTCGGCAAGGACTACGCCGTTAAACTTGGCGAATTCTTAAACGCAAATGGTGTGCGAGCCTACGTTTACACGAAGATGGATGAGGAAATGATTCTCAGCTTTGAAAGAGGCGAGTATGACGCCCTAATAGGGGTTGCGAGTTTTAGAAGCCCGCTTGCGAGGGGCATAGACCTTCCAGAAAGAATCCGCTACGTAGTCTTTGCTGGGGTCCCGAGGATGGAGGTTAGGCTGAGCTGGGATGAATATAGCCCTGTGAAGCTCCTAACACTCATCAAAAACATCAGAGAGTTTCTTGAACCACCAATGCAGGAAAAGGCTAGCCGAATAATCGAGACGCTGCGTAGAACTCTACCTATAAACAAACATAC